>NZ_JBFMIA010000018.1:0-46127 GCF_040801915.1 Jeotgalibacillus marinus
ATCAAGAATTAACGTTGACGTTTTAGGTTGTTTAGTTTTCAAGGTTCAAGGTGTTTCGTTTTCGTTGCGTCGTTTTTAGCGACCTTTTAATCATAACACTTTTCAAATGCTGTTGTCAACAACTTTTTTTAAAATGTTTTCGGTGCTTGTTGTTTCCTTAGCAACGAATAATAATATAACACGCTTAAAACACTATGACAATAGTTTTCTATAAAAAAGATTAATTTAATTTTAAGAGTGATGAGATCGAACATCAAAAATGATAAACATCCCTTTTATTCATCTCAAACCTTCCAAAAACCTTACAGCTATCAAAACTCCTCTTCTTTTATATAGAAGAAATCTCTCCACAAAAAAAGACTGCCCCGCGAAGGACAGACTCTTAGATGTTGGAACGCTTAGTCGCGATGACGCATTAGCGGGAACAGCAATACATCTCTAATCGACGGTGAGTTTGTTAGTAGCATAACGAGACGATCGACCCCTATGCCTAGTCCACCTGTAGGCGGCATGCCGTATTCAAGTGCTTCTACAAAGTCATCATCCATTTCGTGCGCTTCGTCGTTCCCAGCTTCTTTCTCTGCAAGTTGCGCTTGGAAACGTTCACGTTGGTCGATTGGGTCGTTCAGCTCAGTAAAGGCATTTGCGTATTCACGACCTACAATGAATAGCTCAAAACGGTCCGTGAAGCGTGGATCTTCTGGGTTTTTCTTTGCCAAAGGAGAAATTTCTACTGGGTGACCGAAAATAAACGTCGGTTGTACCAATGTTTCTTCAACTTTTTGTTCAAAGAATTCGTTTACGATATGTCCGTATTCCATTGTATCTTTCACGTCGATGCCATGTTCTTTTGCGAGAGCGTGAGCTTCTTCGTTAGTCATTTCTTTCCAGAAATCTACACCTGTTACGTCTTTGATTGCATCGACCATGTGGAGACGAGCCCATTTAGGTGTTAAGTCTACTTCATGACCCCCGTAAGGAACAACAGTTGTACCGAGTACTTCTTTCGCGATATGAGCAATAAGGTTTTCTGTTAGGTTCATGATGTCTTGGTAATCAGCGTATGCTTCATACAGCTCGATCATCGTGAATTCTGGGTTGTGACGCGTTGATACTCCTTCATTACGGAATACACGGCCGATTTCATATACTTTTTCTAGACCGCCAACGATAAGTCGTTTTAAGTGAAGCTCGATTGCGATACGTAGATACAACTCCATGTCTAGTGCATTGTGGTGCGTGATAAATGGACGTGCTGCAGCACCACCTGCGATTGAGTGTAGCATCGGTGTTTCCACTTCAAGGTAGCCGTTGTTATCTAGGTAACGACGCATCGCTTGGATGATTCTGCTGCGCAAGATAAATGTGTTTTTACTTTCTTCGCTTGTAATGAGGTCAAGGTAACGCTGACGATAACGTTGCTCAACGTCTTTAAGACCATGGAATTTTTCTGGTAGCGGGCACAGTGATTTAGATAGAAGATCAAAGCTTGTCACTTTAATTGAAAGTTCGCCTACATTGGTACGGAACACAATCCCACTAACACCAACGATATCACCTAGATCAGAAGTGTTAAATAGTTCATATGCGTCGTCTCCGATCATATCCTTGCGTACGTATAATTGAATTTGTCCTTGTAGGTCTTGAATGTGGGCAAATCCCGCTTTCCCTTTACCACGCTTTGTCATAATACGTCCGGCAGTTGATACCGTGATTGGTGTTTCTGCTAGTTGTTCTTTTGTATGCTCACTGAATTGAGATTTAATATCTGCAGAACCATGCGAGCGGTCGAAACTTTTACCAAATGGATCATTTCCTTTTTCGCGGATGGCTTCCATTTTGTCGCGTCTTACGCGAAATTGGTCATTCATTTCTTCGTGGCTCATTCCTTCACTCCTCATACTTAGTTTCTATGGATCAAGGTCTATCGACCGGATTCACAACTTTACTTATCTATTTTACACAATATAGAGAGTGGGTACACCCCTAAAGTCTATCTATCCAGAACTTGCTCCCTAATATTAAAAAAACTGCCGATAATGAGATCGACAGTTTTTTGCGTTTAGGTTTCGATTAACTTACGCTGATAGCTGCTTCTTTGGCCATTGATTCATCAGCAAAATCATTTAGAAGAGTGACAAGTTCACTGCGTGTATCGCAAAGGTTGATACCATTGCGGACTTTCGCGTTTCCCCGAATACCTTTTAGGTACCACGATGCATGTTTGCGCATTTCGCGAACAGCAACGTCTTCGTTCTTTAACTTGATTAGTCGATCAAGGTGTAAAATCGCAACATCCATCTTTTCGCGAATGGATGGTTCAGCAGCAAGTTCGCCAGTTTCTAAATATTTCACTGTACGGTAGATCATCCATGGATTGCCTAGTGCTGCACGTCCGATCATCACGCCATCTACACCTGTTTCGTCAAGCATGCGTTTCGCATCTTGTGGTGTTTGAACATCTCCGTTACCGATGACAGGAATATTCACAGATTGTTTTACTTCGCGGATGATGTCCCAATTAGCATGACCTTCATACATCTGAACACGTGTACGTCCGTGAAGCGCAACAGCCGATCCTCCAGCCGCTTCAATTGCTTGCGCATTACGAACTGCGTAAATATGATCCTCGTCCCAGCCCATGCGCATTTTTACGGTAACAGGTTTGTCTACTGCCTGAACAGTAGCTGAAACCATTTCATAAATTTTGTCTGGATCAAGTAGCCATTTGGCTCCTGCGTCACATTTCGTGATTTTCGGAACTGGGCAACCCATATTGATGTCGATAATCGCCGCATTCGAGTTTTTATCAACAAACTGAGCTGCTTGAGTAAGTGTTTCTTTTTCTCCGCCAAAAATTTGCAAGCTTAGCGGATACTCACGCTCATCTATATAAAGCATGTTCATCGTTTTTTCGTTTTGAAATACGATTCCTTTATCGCTAACCATTTCAGCACATACAAGACCTGCGCCAAATTCCTTCACCGTTAAACGGAAAGCCGAGTTACATACACCGGCCATCGGTGCAAGAACAACTTGGTTATCCATTTTAATATCGCCGATTTTAAGCATCGGACGTTCCTCCTTCTGCATGCATCTCTCTACATGCTTTCTATCGATTTTCACGTGGCTCAAAGCATTTAGTCAGTATTACTTATATAATAACAAACGATTCATTCTAAAAAGTTGCCTCCGCCTTAGAATGAAACCTTTTAGTCTTCAAAAACTCAGATACATTCCCCTCGTTGATCGTTTTCCATAACCGAATCCCATCTTGGTCACCTAAAGACTGTTGAATGTCGATAATCGGCTCATTTAAAACAGGATGGATGATGGAAGAATTAAGATCAAGTAGTGGAATTAGAACAAAGCTACGCTCATGCATTCGCGGATGCGGAATGACTAAGCTCTCTGTTTTCATATTGTCGGCATTATACAATAAAATGTCAAGGTCTATCGTACGCGGTCCCCACCTGATGACGCGTTTGCGCCCTAGTTTCCCTTCAACTGAAAGGCATTTATCCAACAACGCTTCGGCCGAAAGATTTGTTTCCACTTCTACCACCATATTCAAAAATGCTGCTTGATCTGTTAATCCAACAGGATCTGTTTCGTATATGGACGATACACGCGCAACCGTAATTTCCTCTGGTTGAGTTAAATAATGAACCGCTTGTTTTAAATAGGAAAAAGAATCTCCTACATTTGACCCTAAAGAAAGATATGCTATCGCCATCTTACCCGCGTCCTCTTGTAATTTCTATCGCAACCGAATTGTAGTGACCTGGGATCGGCGGGTCTGGTTTGATGACTTCAATTGTGCATTGCTGAAGTTTCTCAAATTGAGCAAACAAGCAAATAGCAATTTGATCCGCTACGGCTTCAACTAAATTGAGCGACTCACCTTCAACAATTTCTTTACACACATTGTAAACATCAGCGTAATTGATGGAGTCTTCAACATTATCAGAAGCACCCGCTTTAGTTAAATCAAGTTCCAGCGTCGCATTTACCCGAAAACGCTGTCCAAGCCTATTTTCTTCCTTAAATACACCATGATAACCATAAAACTCCATGTTGTTGACTTTAATTTTATCCATCCGACTCAACCTTTCCGATTAGTGCGTCCATCACTTTGGACATACGGCTCATTTCCTTGACATCATGCACCCGAACGATATGACAACCTTTTTGAATGCCAAAGCATACAGTGGCCCCCGTCCCTTCCATGCGTTCCGTCGTTGGCAAATCTAAAATATTTCCGATCATTGATTTTCTTGACGTACCGAGCAAAACAGGATAGCCCATTTCGACTAGGCAATCAAGACTGCGCATCATTTCTATATTTTGTGCATGTGATTTAACAAAGCCAATACCTGGATCTAAAATGATCTGTTCCTTTTGCAAGCCTGCTCGCTCAGCAATGGCAATACTTTCTTGCAAATCTTTCCACACTTCGTCTATAAATTGTTCATAGTTGCGATTTTTACGATTGTGCATGAGTACGATCGGTACGCCAAACCGAGCCGCCACTTTTGCAATGTCAGGATCACGCTTTGAACCCCACACATCATTAATAATGGTGGCGCCTGCTTCAACAGCTGCTTCAGCCGTACTCGCTTTGTATGTATCGATCGAAACCGGCACATCAACTTCCTTTACTATCGCTCTTATGATTGGCACAACACGACGTATTTCTTCCTCTGCAGATACAGGTTCATGTCCAGGGCGAGTCGATTCACCGCCAATGTCAATAATATCAGCCCCGTCAGCAACCATTTCTTTTGCTCTCGCAACCGCTTGGCTCACTTCATCAAACTGTCCGCCATCTGAGAAAGAATCAGGTGTTGCATTTAATATGCCCATAATGATTGTTTTTTTCGATAAATCTAGTGCATAATGCCCGCACGTCAAAACTGTCATGTCGTCTACCTTCTTTCATAAAATCGATCTTTCTTCGACGCGCAAAAGAGAGTGGTTATATTTTCTGTATCGCTGATGAATCGCCGTTGTCCATTTCCCATCAAAACCCGCAAATCCACTGTCCTCAATGGAATGAATCGGAACAATTTCTTGAACTGAATTCGTGACAAACACTTCATCCGCCGCCATAACTGTATCCTTCGTGTATAGCCCCTCTTTAATACTTAAACCCAAATCACCAGCGATCGCTAACACCATTTTCCTCGTCACACCAGCTAAAATACCTGTCGAGAGTGCCGGCGTATATAGACAATCTTGGCTAACCCAGAAAATATTCGATGTCACACCTTCTGCCACATACCCTTCTTTCGTCAAAAATACTCCTTCAATCACAACACCGTTTGCAATTTCTCGTCGCCCTGCAATGTTATTAAAATAATGATGAGACTTTAGGCGAGTCGCTGTTTCCGGTGTATTTCGTGGCGTCGAAAGCCACTGTCCACTTTTTCCGCCTGTTAATTGAGTGGGCAATGTTTTTTGTAACAGCATGACAGTCGGTTTTTCATATGGTTCGGGAAATAACCCCACTTGTCGTACACCCGCAGATACATTTAAACGAAAATAACCATCCTCACCGCCATTCGCTGTCTGAAGTTCCCTTACTAAACGAGTCGCATCTTCCACTTTTAGCTCAAACTGAATCTCCATTTCCTCCAGTGATTGGTGTAACCGTTCTAAATGGTCCCCAAGCAAAAATGGATGCCCATCATACGTTCTGAAAGTTTCAAACACACCAAGCCCATATAAATATCCATGATCAAACGGTGAAATGGTCGCTTCCTCTTCCTTTACGATCGCTCCATTTAGCCAAATGTTCATGTCACATCAACTGTCGGGACAAATGATTGGTATGTTTTAAGGAAGTTTCGCAAAAGCACCTTGCCTTGTTCGGTCATAATGGATTCAGGGTGAAACTGAACGCCTTCCACAGCTAGTTCGCGATGTCTCAAGCCCATGATTTCCCCTTGGTCTGTCCAAGACGTAACAATAAGTTCATCAGGTACACTATCTTTTTCCACGATCAACGAATGATAACGTGTTGCTGTAAAAGGACTCGGCATATTTTGATATACCGTTTGTGCATTATGATAAATAAGCGACGTTTTACCATGCATCAAGCGTTCCGCTCGAACCACTCGCCCACCGAAAACTTGTGCAATCGATTGGTGACCAAGACACACACCAAAAATCGGAATCACGCCTGCAAATGTTCGAATCACTTCAAGGCTAACTCCCGCTTCGTTCGGACTGCAAGGACCAGGTGAAATCATCAAGTATTTAGGATTCATTTCAACGATTTCTTGGATCGTAATGTCATCATTTCGACGAACAACAAGTTCTTCTCCTAGCTCCCCTAAAAATTGCACAAGATTGTACGTAAACGAATCGTAGTTATCGATCATTAAAATCATGGTTGGTCCTCCTCACTTTCCGCTAAGTCCATTGCATGCCATAACGCTTTTGCTTTTTTCAATGATTCTTTGTATTCTCTTTCAGGATGCGAGTCAATTACCACACCCGCTCCCGCTTGCACATGACCAATGCCTTCTTTAACAAGCATTGTTCGGATCACAATATTTAATTCCATATCACCATTAAAGCCAATCCAGCCAATCGATCCTGTGTAGAGCCCCCTTCGAACAGGCTCTAGTTCTTCAATAATTTCCATTGTCCTCACTTTTGGTGCACCTGTAATCGTGCCACCAGGGAACACCGCTCGAATTACATCCGACTCATTGTAGGATGGATCTAATTGCCCTTGAACATTCGACACGATGTGCATCACATGTGAATATTTTTCAATGACCATAAATTCATTTACTTCAACGGTGCCGTATTGACTTACTCGCCCAAGATCATTTCGTTCAAGATCAACAAGCATGACATGTTCTGCTCGTTCTTTTTCATTATGAATGAGCTCATCTGCTAAAAGTTGGTCTTCGATTTCGTTTTCCCCTCTTGAACGGGTGCCGGCAATCGGCCGTGTGCTAAGCTGTTGATCGGCTTTTTTTATTAAAAGTTCTGGTGAAGCTGAAACAATTTGGACGTCAGGCCATTTCATAAAGGACATGTACGGCGATGGATTAAATGAACGCAGTTGCTTATAAATATCAAGTGGTGTTGTAGCCAGTTTTTTGGATTGACGTACAGAAAGGTTCACTTGGAATACGTCACCTTGAGCAATATAAGAACGAATCGCTTCAGCAGCTTCACTAAATGATGGTTCATCCATCGATACCATCATGTCATCACTTGGTTGTAGGTTCGTTGCCGAATGCTCATTGTTCGCATTATCTTCCGTTACTTTCTGCCAACCTTTCACCCATTGATCCAACGCAGAATCAACATTACTTTCTACGTCATGTAACATCATAAAATAAAGTTCATTCGTTTGTTGATCAAAAACAAGCCACTTGTCAAACAACATAAAGCAAATATCTGGTAAACCATGATCATCTTCAGCAAGCGTTGGTAATTTTTCAATTGAACGAACGTAGTCATAACTAATGTAACCAATTGCACCTCCTTGAAAATCAGGAAGCGAAGGAATACGGTCTATTTTATATTGTTTCATCCAGTCAATTAAACTGCTGAGCGGATCACCTTTTAAATGAAGTTCCTTGCCTTGTTCAAATACAGTTAGCTCGTCCTCTTTGCCAATCGCCCAAGCAAACGGATGAATACCCGCCATGCTGTAACGACCTCCACGACCACTTTCTAAGAAAATGTGTCGTGTTTCACCTTTGCTCATGTGTGTATATGTATTAAAAAACGATTCACGATTCGTTTCGATCGTTCGATAGGATAGTGTGTAATGATTCATAGATGATGTCACTCCTAAGCTCTAGTCTCACCCTTAATCATACACGATACCGGCGGTGGATTCATCGAAAAAACTCTCCTGTTCTAAAGCGATTACGGGTCATAGGTCGTTTGGAAATGCTCTATCCTTCAGTGATGACCTTCTACCTTCTCGCAAAAAGTTCTTCCATTCTAATCAAAACTTTTTTCCACTCTGTTTTTAACCATAAAAAAGATCCCCAACAAATTGAGGATCTACCAAAATGTACTACTCTTCAAATTTATAAAGAGGTGTGCTCAAGTAACGTTCACCATTACTCGGAATAATCGCTAACACTTTTTTTCCTTTACCTAACTCTTTTGCAACTTTTAGTGCTGCAAAAATTGCTGCACCAGATGAAATACCACATAGAAGCCCTTCTTCTTTTGCTGCTTTTCGTGCCATTTCAAACGATTGATCATTTGTTATTTGAATAACACTATCATAAATTTTTGTATTTAAGATATTAGGAATAAACCCGGCGCCGATCCCTTGAATTTTATGTGGTCCCGGCTTTCCACCTGAGAGAATAGCTGAATCAGCGGGTTCAACCGCATAAATTTTAATGTCGCTATATTTTTCACGAAGAACCTGACCAGCACCTGTAATCGTTCCGCCAGTACCGATACCAGATACGAAAGCGTCTAGCTGATCACCCATTTGTTCAACGATTTCTTTCCCAGTTGTTCGTCGATGAACTTCAGGGTTTGCTTCATTATTAAACTGCTGTGGCATAAAATAGCCTTTCTCTTGTGCTATTTCTTCCGATTTCGTAATAGCGCCTTTCATACCTTCCGGCCCTGGAGTTAATACAAGTTCTGCACCATAAGCACGCAACAAATTACGGCGTTCCATACTCATCGTTTCAGGCATAACAAGTACGGTTCGATACCCTTTTGCTGCAGCAATCATCGCAAGTCCAATGCCAGTGTTACCACTTGTCGGTTCAATAATTGTGTCTCCTGGCTTTAAATCACCTGATTCTTCAGCAGCTTCGATCATCGCAAGTGCAATGCGGTCTTTTACGCTACTACCTGGGTTCATGTACTCAAGCTTTAAATAGACATCTGCTGAATCTTTATCCACCAGTCTATTCAATTTAACAATTGGTGTTTGGCCTACTAATTCTGAAATGTTATTTGCAATACGTACCATCTCTTCACTCCTAATCCCTAGTATTATGATCGGCATTGTGCCATATGCCAAATTTACCAATTTTTCAGAATGACTTCAACTGATTTGTTTGTAAAACCCTTCTTTCGACAAAATTACTTATTACCTTCAAATAAAAGAGACACTGAGTCGTGTTCCCCAAATCACATACCAGTGTCTCTCTTATTACTCCATCGATCCGTAAAACCATGAGATCGGAAAATCACCCCAAAATGACTCAGCAGTAACCGGAACATTTAATTGTTCAAGTGCAAGCTGACGTTCAATGCGCGACTTCACATCTTCAAAACTGAACTCGGCACCTTCTGTTTTTTCATGCAAAAACGAAATAACAAATCCATCTTCCGTTTGCACCGGTTGAGACCATTCATCAGTCTTTAGTGAACGAATCGCAGTTAACACATTTTCATCAACAGACGTTGAGTTGTCTAATACATAACCAAGCTCACCACCTAGGCTTGCTGTTCCAGGGTCAATTGATCGTTCACGCGCAAGCGCTCCAAATGAAGAATTATTCTTTAACTCACCCATCACTTGCTGAGCTTCATCTTCATCCGCCACCACAATTTGCGATAGTCTATACGTCACCGGAATCGAATACTGTGATTTATTCTCTTCATAGTACGCTTGAAGATCACTTTCTGAAAAATCAACTTCACTCGTGATCAATTTTTCTAAAATAAGCTCAGTTTTTAACTGCTCTTTTAATACCTCTTCATCTTTTAAAGAAGCTTGGTCGTTCACATTTAAAACAGGACGCAACAATGAAAATTCTTGATCAAGCTCTTCTTGTGAAATTTCCAAGCCATACTCTTGGGCAGATTGCTCCATGACCGACTGGTTGATGAGATTTTGCAAGACTTCCTTTCCATGACTCAGCTCAATGGCATGAAGCCATTCTTGGCGAGAAATTTCTTCTTCTCCGACTGTCGCAACAATTTCTGAAGAATCTTGTGTACCATCCTTTGAGACCCAAGCTATCAGCGTGAGGAAATTTGTGACAAGTAAGAATCCTATAATATATACGAGAGGCTTAGCTTTTAGACGTCTATTACGCAATTCTGTCAACATCGTCGATTACTTTGCCTTTTGAATAAAGTTTGCTAATTCTTGTTTATCAAAATGATACGTTTCATGACAGAAGTGACACTGCGCTTCTGCTTGTCCATCTTCATCGATCATTTCTTGAATTTCTGTTACACCTAGGCTGATAATCGCTGCACCAAATCTTTCTTTTGAGCATTTGCATTGAAACGCAACAGGTAGCTTGTCGAGTATACGCACGTTTTCTTCTCCAAGAATAGTGTATAAAATTTGTTCAGGTGTTAGTCCTTGTTTGATCAGGTTTGAAATTGGCGGGATAGTGCTCAAACGCTTTTCAATCGCATCAATTGTTGAATTGTCCGCACCAGGCATGAGCTGAACAATAAAACCTCCAGCTGCTAAAATAGTGTTGTCTGGATTCACCAAAACGCCAACTCCCACTGAAGATGGCACTTGTTCGGACGAAGCGAAATAGTATGTGAAATCTTCTCCAAGCTCACCCGATACAAGTGGTACTTGCCCTGTAAAATTTTCGCGCATACCCAGGTCTTTGATAACGGTAAGAGATCCTTCTGTACCAACTACGCCTCGTACATCAAGCTTTCCTCGTTCATTTAAGTCCAAATGAGTTTGGGGGTTTGTCACGTAACCTCTAACTTCGCCCTTTGCGTTGCTGTCAACAAGGATCGGCCCAAGCGGACCATTTCCTTCAATTTTAATTGTAATGCTGTTGTCACCTTTAAGCATAGCACCCATCATAACCCCAGCTGTCATTGTACGACCAAGAGCAGCTGATGCTGTTGGCCATGTATAGTGACGGCTCTGTGCTTCTTGCACTGTCGCGGTTGTATTTACTGCATAAGCACGAACCTGATCGTTGTAACCAAGCGCGCGAACCATATAATCTTTCATCAAGCATTCTCCTTTCGATCTTCCATATTCCGTTTATAAATCAACTGCAGTCCTTTTAGAGTTAAAAAAGAATCCACGTGATCGATGATGTCTGATTCTTTCGCGATAAGTGACGCTAAACCACCTGTTGCGATTACTTTGACTGAACAGTTCGCTTCTTTTTTCATTCTGGAAACAATACCTTCGACTTGTCCAACATAGCCATAAACAATTCCTGCTTGCATCGCTGCTACTGTGCTTTTACCTATAACTTGCTCTGGACGAGCAATTTCAATACGAGGAAGCTTCGCTGCTTTTGAATAAAGCGCTTCAGTCGAAATACCAATACCAGGCGCAATTACACCACCCATATATTGACGCCGCTCATTGATATAGCAATACGTTGTCGCTGTTCCGAAATCAACTATAATGAGTGAACCGCCATGATCTTGAATACCAGCAACAGCATTCACAATACGGTCGGCACCGACTTCTTTCGGGTTTTCATATTTAATATTTAAACCTGTCTTAACGCCTGGCCCAACGACCAATGGCTTCAGATTAAAGTATTTTTGGCACATTCGTTCTAACGGAAACATAATGGGCGGAACGACAGACGAGATGATCACTCCATCAAACTGATCAAACGTAAGACCTACGTATTCAAATAAGTTTTTTACTAGCATACCGTATTCATCTTCGGTTTTATTGCGATTTGTTTCGACACGCCAATGATGACTTAATTGATCTTCCTCATATACACCAAGTACGGTATTTGTGTTCCCAACATCCAATACAAATATCATTTTTTTCACCACGCCTAAAGAATTATTCACACTGCAAATATCATACCATTTTGAAAAGAAAAGCAGAAGTGTGAGACGTTCTACAGTTCAATCGAATTCATCGACACTTAGGCAAAAAAAGACGCCGAAATATTCGGCGTCTTTTGAATTAATCTTCTTTTTTATCAGTTGGTCCTAATTTCTTAGGGTGTTCACTATCAGTTGTTTGATCAACTTTGGATTCTTTTAAAAGTTGTTCAGAAGATTTTTCAGATGGATCCGCTTCAAGCGATTCGACTACATCATCATCTTTAGATTCAGACGTTTCTGTTGTCGCAGGTTCTTGATTGGTCTCCTCATTGTCCTTACCATAATCTCGTTCTGGAAGCTCACCGTGATCAAATAGATGCTTAATTTGTTCGGCATCTAATGTTTCAATTTCTAACAGTGTTTCTGCGATTAGCTCTAGCTTTTCACGATTTTCTGTTAGGATCGTTTTTGCTCTTTCATAACACTCTTTTATAATGGCTTGAATTTCAACGTCAATTTCATAAGCAATACGATCTGAGTAGTTTTGCTCATTATTAAAGTCACGTCCCAAGAACACTTGTCCTCCTTGAGCTTGACCAAATTGCAGTGTACCAAGCTTTTCACTCATACCAAATTCCGTAACCATCCGACGAGCGATTCCTGTTGCACGTTGGAAGTCGTTCGAGGCACCTGTAGAGGCTTCACCGAAAATGACATCCTCTGCAACACGACCACCAAGTAAACCAGTGATTTTATCCAGGAGTTCAGGTCTCGTCATAAAGTAACGATCTTCTTTTGGTAGCATAACCGCGTAACCGCCCGCTTGACCACGTGGAACAATAGTTACTTTGTGAACGATGTCTGCTTCGTCTAGCACAACACCAATGATCGTGTGTCCCGCTTCATGGAAGGCTACAATTTTGCGTTCTTTTTTCGAAATCACTCGATTTTTCTTCGCTGGTCCCGCAATCACACGATCAGCAGCTTCATCCATGTCGCTCATATCAATCGTTTTTTTATCGCGTCTCGCAGCAACAAGTGCAGCTTCATTTAACAGGTTTTCTAAATCAGCACCCGAGAAGCCTGGTGTTCGTTGTGCAATCGCTTTAAGATCAATATGGTCTGCTAACGGTTTGTTTCGAGCATGCACTTGCAATACCGCTTCACGACCTGTTACATCCGGTCGTTCAACCGTAATTTGACGGTCAAAACGTCCTGGACGTAGTAAAGCCGGATCAAGAATATCTGGTCGGTTAGTTGCAGCAATCATAATGATTCCTTCATTCCCACCAAAGCCATCCATTTCAACTAATAGCTGGTTCAAGGTTTGCTCACGCTCATCGTGACCTCCACCAAGACCTGCTCCACGTTGACGACCTACCGCATCGATCTCATCAATAAAGATAATACACGGTGCGTTTTTCTTTGCATTTTCAAACAAATCACGAACACGAGATGCACCGACCCCAACAAACATTTCAACAAAGTCAGAACCCGAAATCGAGAAGAACGGTACGCCCGCTTCACCAGCTGCAGCACGCGCAAGTAATGTTTTACCTGTACCAGGAGGACCTACAAGCAGAATCCCTTTTGGTATACGTGCACCAACATCTGTGAATTTACGAGGATCTTTAAGGAACTCAACAACTTCCACAAGTTCCCCCTTCTCTTCATCGGCACCTGCCACGTCTTTAAAACGAACTTTTTTCTTTTCTTCTGTATAAAGCTTTGCCTTACTCTTACCAAAGTTCATGACACGGCCACCGCCGCCACCTTGAGCTTGGTTCAATAAGAAGAAGAATAAGATAAAAATAATAACAAAAGGAATAATGGCCGTTAAGAACGTCACCCATCCACTTGTCTCAGGAGCCTCTAAGTAGTTAACTTCTGTTTGATTTTGAGAGGCCACATCTTTTACACTCTGAAGTACTGATTGATCCTCTAAAGGAATGTTTGTGATAAAAAATTCATCTTCACCGTAGCTTTTT
This sequence comes from Jeotgalibacillus marinus, assembly GCF_040801915.1. NCBI lineage: Bacteria > Bacillati > Bacillota > Bacilli > Caryophanales > Caryophanaceae > Jeotgalibacillus > Jeotgalibacillus marinus. The sequence goes on from NZ_JBFMIA010000018.1 coordinate 13,737, forward strand.
AATTGTCCACTAACATTAAAGACACTGCGGTTCGGTTGTATGTCAATTTCCGTTACCTCACCATTTTCTAGTGAATTAATAAATTCACCGTATGTGAGTTCATGGTTTGGTTGATTTCCATTATTAAACAAACCAACAATTCCAATAATAACCAAAAATACTAATAGATAAAAAATCGTATTACGAAATATCCGGTTCATCCCTTACCTCCTCCCACGTCAAAGAAACTAATACCAATAGTATCATAGTGAAATAAAGCATGACAACCATTTAGAACCGTGGTTGCACACTTTGTTTTCGATGCATTCCAGCAACGTTTATTACTCTGTATCTGTATAAATTTCAGGCTTTAAAATACCGATATATGGGAGGTTTCTATAGCGTTCTGCGTAATCCAATCCATATCCAACAACAAAGGCATCCGGCACAATAAACCCAACATAATCTGCTTTAATATCCGCTTTTCTGCCAGAAGGCTTATCAAGAAGCGTTACGATTTTAATTGATTTTGCTTTACGGTATTTGAAAAGGTCGACTAAATAGCTAAGCGTAAGTCCGCTGTCGATGATATCCTCTAAAATCAGGATGTCTCTGCCTTCTACTTTTGTATTTAAATCTTTGATGATCTTGACTTCACCTGACGACACAGTTGAATTTCCGTAGCTTGATACATCCATGAAGTCCATTTCCAAATAAACATCCATGCGCTTGATCAAATCAGCCATAAAAGGAAGTGCACCTTTTAATACGCCAATTGCCAGCGGATAGCTGTCTTTGTACGCTTCTGTTAACTCACTGCCAAGTTCTTTAATTTTTTCTTGAAGCTGTTCTTCGGTATACAATACTTTTTCAATATCTTGATTCAACACAAACTATGTCCCCCTAGAAGATCCTTATAATAAATTAACGTAAATGCACGGTTTCCTTTTAATGGTTTATCGACACCATGTGCGGTGCGGATCCCCGGAATCCAGAGTACCTTTCCACTTGCATCTGTTACAATCGGCCATTGCACCCGAAGATGGAGTGGGATTTTCGCCTCCATAAATACATCTTTGATCTTTTTTGAACCGCTCATTCCTTTAAGTTGAATACGATCGCCATCTCGTCTGTTTCGGACAATTAGCGGCAACTCAACTTGTGATAAGTCAATCCAACAACAGTCAATCGAAGAATCTGGTGGCCCCTTCACACCCTCTACTAAACGCATTTTAACCCCATTATAGAGTGTATACATTTGCCCAATCTCCAATTCAATTTTGTATGGAGAAGCAGGTTCGTTTTTTTGGACAAAGTAAAAGGTAACAGTTGAATACGAACGCGACACAATCAAACCTTGGGGCAAATGAAGTTCACCCGAGGGATGAGGTTGACCAAACAACTTGGTAATCGCGACTGTATGAGCGGCAGATAAGGAAGTAGGTACTTTTGTATAAAGATAGTTCAATATTAGATGAATCATTCTTCTTTGTAAAGGGGGAGCCTCATTGCAAAACATTTGTTGATCCAACTTAAAAAATTGGTCAGAGTGAGCAATCGTCAACGCCTCTAGTCTCCGTCCAGCTTCTTTCTCCAACCACGCTTCATCTTCTGTTACCTCTTTATTATAGCGAACTATATGTTGATGAAGGGATGGATTTTCTTCTTTCAATAAAGGAATCACATGATGACGTAGTCGATTTCTGGTGTAGTCATCCTTCGCATTGCTTGGATCTTGACGAGGAATAATGTGATGTCGCTCACAATATTGTTCGATTTCTTCCTTTGTCAACGCCAGCAATGGGCGCACGATAAAACTGTTGCCAAAAGGACGTTTCGGTTGAATGCCTGCACGCCCCTTCCCTGTTGAACCACGTATCAAGCGAAAAAGGACTGTCTCGATTTGATCGTCTGCATGATGACCCAGCACAAGCTTCGATGCTTGCGCGCGAGTCATCACGTCTACTAAAAATTCATAACGAACCTCTCTCGCCGTTTCTTGTAACCCTTTTCTTGCTTTTCTCATGCGCTCTTTTACATCTATAGAAGCAACGTGACAACGAACGCTGTGCTTGTCACAAAAAGTTTGTACATAACGAAGGTCTTCTGCCGATTCTTCCCCCCTCAGCATGTGATTGAGATGAGCAACCTCGACCTGTAAGCCAAATTGCGTTTCGTTCAATAAATAATGAAGGATTGCCATTGAATCTGGTCCTCCCGACACCGCAACGATGACCTTTTCTCCATACTCAAACAAACTGTGCTGATCGCAATATGAGCGAATAATTGATTCAAAATGATCCATGCTATTTCACCTTTTCTAAACCCTTTCGATGAATAAAAGACTGAGTAACTCTATTGTATCAATATTGCGCTGCGATCCCTACTATTTTAGCGCATTTCTTTAACCTGTTTTTGTGATTGCTGGAATAGCTGCCCACTTAGGTAGTTCATGTTGGATCTGCACCGTTAAAATTGTCATATCATCTTCAATCACGCCACCAGAGGTTCGAACAGCCGCTTCCATTAAAATATCCGCTACCTCTTGTGGTTCGGTCGTTTTTAATTCAGCGATTTGTCTCTTTAACCACCTTTCTGGATTTTCAATAAAGCGATGTCCATCCAGTACACCATCGCTTAGCATAATCAATAGATCTCCTGCTTTTAACTGGTCCTCAAGTACTTCCATATCTAGATCTCTGAAAAAGCCCATTGGTAAATTACTCGCTTCGATCGTCTTTACTTGCTTGCCTCGTTTAATATAGCTAGGCACCGACCCCACTTTTAAAAACTTCGCTTTCGCACTTTGTAGGTCAATCATCGCAAGGTCAACAGTTGAGTACATATCACCAGTCCTTTTCACTGTTAAAATCGAATTGACCGATTTGATCGCGAGTTCCTCTTCAATTCCAGCTTGAAGCATTTGCCGTAAAAGTTGAATGGTTTCGTCACTTTCCATGCGCGCTTTTTCTCCGTTCCCCATTCCATCGCTAATCGCAACTGCATATTTCCCTCCGTGAAGGTGAACCGCTGCGTGACTATCACCTGAAATTAGTCCGCCACCATGAGCAGCAAGCGCAATTCCTACGCTGACCTTATATGCTTTAGAGGACCTGAATGTCACAACCATCCCTTCGTATGGAGAAGCCCTTTCAACTTTTTGATGTACGACAATCGTTTCTTGTAAAATAGATGACAACATTGGTGCAATTAACTTTTCACATTCTCCGTGATGTTCAACAAATGGCAGCATCACATCAACGTCAATATGCCCATATTCCAAGCTCTGTATGTCCACATGATCTACATGTATGCCAAAATCAACCAGCGCTTGAAGCATCTCATCCTCCTGTTTATCATGCTTTTCCGTTTCTCGCTGAAGATCATAGGCAAAGTCTTTCATAACGGTGGATAACCCTTGTAGCTGATTTGAGACAAATTGATTGCTCTCCATCATTTGTTTTTTCATTTGCAATTGATGTTCACGATTCATCTCTTCTTCATCAAACGCCTCTTGAACCTGGTCCGCTTTCACACAATATTTTTGCCATGTTATTGGGGGGTGATTTGGTTCAGGTGTCGCCAGCTCTTGCATCCAATTGTAGGTTTGATCAAAATGTGAGGTCCAGCAATATTCCTTTTTAAAGCATTGCTGACACGTTCGTTCCGTTACACGACTAATTGTGTCATCGATTGAGGCAGGTGTTTCAATCGATTCAATTTCTTGATCCGTGCATTCAAAGTTTTTCGCTAACGTTTCAAACATATCTGAAAATTTCTCCACTTTTTCTGATGTAACATCACGTACCTTACGTGCATAAAGCTGCTGCTCATCTACGTGCTCATCAGACCCTGGAATATGTCGTGCGAGTGCTGAGATCCAGCTTTTAGGAGTGATAAATAACACAAGCGCAGCGAGCGCGGACTCATAAAGCGAAATCTCTAGCTGTGCACCTTGATTCGTAAAAAGCCCCATCAATAGTGTGGCCATCATGAGCCCAAGCGTAACACCTATTGCTCTTCCACTCTTCATCAAGCCTCCTAAGAGTCCGGCTACCGCTAAAACCGCTACTTCTGGCAAATGAGCCACTGATGCTAAACAAAAAACTAGCCCCGTAACGATTCCAACTGTTGACCCAACCATCGATCCTGCCGCAAGCGCTCCTACAATGACAACATAGCGAGTAATGACATGGTCCACTGCAAGCCCAGCAACCGTCCACCCTATAAGCCCTGTCGCAATTGATGCAACAACAATTGCAATCGCAACCATCTCCTCGGGGGCATAGGTTCGCTTACGTGCTTTTGTCATTAACTGCATACCTTGAAGAAATACTAAGGTTAAAATTCCAGCAAGAATAGCTTCAAACCCAATCATTACTCCGTCTACCCACGTTAAAGGTGTTGGTAACTGAAACGTGAGATAAATTGTTCTGGCGATCGCCACGGAACCGGCTACAACACCGGCCAAAACGAGACGATTAGCCTTCATCCTCCTTTTCATCATCAAATGAGCCGAATAAAACAAAGCAATCGTGCCAGCTGTATACACTCCTTGCCATATACCGAGTGTCGATGCACCCGCTATAAGCCCAGCTGTCACAATAAATGATTTATCTCGGCTCACCATAAAGATCACAGCAAACATCGGCAAAGCAAAAGGAGTAAATTGAGATAAAAATAAGGCTCGTCCCAATAAAATACTAACGAGAAGATGAAGAATACCTTTGTGAAACATCCAATGGGCAAAGAACAAACTGGCACGATTTTTCCATCGCGGAATTTTCTTTTTCGCGTGAATCACTGAAATAGAATTCGTCACATCAAGATTAACTCCATGCACATTCCCCATTTACTCCACTCCCTAATTGTTTCGTTGCGAGTAATTATAGTAGATTTATTCTATTAGAGTTTGTCAAAATGCAGGAGGTAATTATCAGAATCGTTCGACTTATTTTTGATATAGGCACCTTTTCGAGAAACCTTTCTTGAATTCGCACTCTTGTTTTTCTTAAACGAGTCGAAAAGTGGTCATTTCACTCGGAAGCAGAAGAAAGAAATGATGTTTATTTATAGAAAAGCGGAAGCGGCTCGTTTAGCCACGACAAGTATAAAGGCATTATCGAAGTCTGCCCGATTGTAAGAAAAAGTGCGTGAAGGTATGAATCACCTCCGTCCGTATATGAATCCAGTGCCATTGTGAAATTTGTATACAAATACGCTCAAATTCATCATTTTGTTCACTATTATTTTTAATGGGAGAAAACCTTCTACCTTAGATTGAATGTTTTACCCTCCACAATAAAATTTCTACCATTTCATACAAAACGTCTGCCCAGTTTCAAGCTTTGGTGAGGGTAGAACAAAAAAACAAAAAAAAGATTGACACTCTTTCCGATGCTATGTATTATATAACTTGTGCTTCATCGTATCTTGTAGCTTTTTTACATCGCTGCAGTGATGTAGCAACTCAATATTTTTATTTGGCGGCGTAGCTCAGCTGGCTAGAGCGTACGGTTCATACCCGTGAGGTCGGGGGTTCGATCCCCTCTGCCGCCACCATTTAGGCCCGTTGGTCAAGCGGTTAAGACACCGCCCTTTCACGGCGGTAACACGGGTTCGAATCCCGTACGGGTCATCCATTAGATTAATAAGAAAAAACACATTAGCACTTTGCTAATGTGTTTTTTTGTATACAAAGAGAAACAAACCCTCCCTAACCAGTTATACATTAAGACAATCGCTTATCCTCTTTGAAATCTTCAAGGTTTCTCTGTTCCAATTCAAGCTTTAACTTTTGTGTTTCCATAACATAGTTTTCATGCTTCAGTTTTTCGAGCTCTAGTTCATCCTTTAACATATTGCGTTTTGCTTTTGTTTGGCTTTGGAAATGGCTTGTGATTATCCCAATAATAGGAATGGATAAACCCATAATGGTAGCAATTATTCCAGCAGTCATGTGCGTTCCTCCTTTAGCTGATTACCATACTTATTTAAATTATACTATATTTGGTACCTAATGAACCATTAAAGAGAAGAACTTGTCCCACACCTGCAAACGCTGGCGGCAATTGATAACCCACGAAAAATCTTAATCCCTCGGTTTACTTAGCTATTTTACGATGAACCGGAGTGAAATTTCTTCGTTTATTAAAAATATGAACCAAACCATGTGTTGTTGTTTCAGTGATTCATCAAAAAAATGGAGTTAGCTCAACGCTAACCCCATGATGCTCTGTAAATAGATAGATCAAAATTATTGATGCCATCTGGAAATACGAATTGACAGCTTGTTATCCTTTTTTTGCTCCTCGGCCGCCACGTTTTGATTCTGTGCTGCGCTTTAGAGTTGTCAAGCGATCCTCACTATCCTTAAGGAATCGAGCCATCTTTTGTTCAAATGTTTCTCTTCCTGCGGGTCCACCGCTATTGTTGCCACGACTATTAACTCGGTTAGTTCTAGGACGTTGTGTTGTTTGTTGCTGTGGTTGATCTTTTGCTTTACGAATCGACAAACCAATCTTGCCATCCTTCTCCACATTTAAGATCTTTACTTCTACTTCGGCGCCTACTGTTAGGTGCTCGTTGATGTCCTTGACATAGTTATCCGCAACTTCACTGATATGCACAAGTCCTGTTGAACCCCCAGGTAATTCAACGAATGCCCCGAAATGAGTGATGCCTGTCACTTTACCTTGTACCTTGCTGCCTACTTCGATTGACATAAAAAAAATGATCCTCCTTAGAAAAATAAAAAATAGACCTTACTTTATATTATAGCGAACATAAAAAAAGAGTGTCAATATAACAACACTCAAAAATGTAAATTATTCTATTCTGATAAATCCGTATCCGCTTCTTTATCGAGACTAGAAGAGGCTTCAGCCTCTTCCGGCAAGTTAAAATTAATTTCATTCTTCCCTGTTAAGAAATAGTCTTTTCTAGCTAATTTCGCTATGTATTCATCATCATTGAGTTTTTCAATGTCGCTTTCATGCTTTTTTTCTTCTAATTCAAGTTGGACAATTTGTTCTTCAAGCACAGCTTTTTCGGCTAATTTGTCTTCAAGTGCATTTGCACGAGTGACCATAGAAGAAACTAATAGACCGCCTATGGCCACGGCGAAAACTAAGAAAAAAGAGAGTCGTCGAATGAGTCTTTTTTTATGCTGGACTTTTCGTTGTTCGTTTTGTGTTTGTTCGATTGTATATTGGTTATCTATTGATGTAACCGTTTTGCGCGGATTTGCCATGTGCGATCTTCCCCCTTCTTGTTATCATCTCGCATGTCATCCTCTGAGAGTATCGGATTATTCCCTATTATATAACAAATTAAGCCACTTTTTTATCTTTTTTGGAAAGAAAGCCAATTTTTTTAGAGAATTTTGTAAGAAAGAATCGAAAGGCCTATACAAGAACCTTGCAATCACCAAAACACTAGACAAAAGAACCCTGCCAATCGCTCGTACCAAACGCCAGATCATAAGGACAGGTGTCACGATCAAAATCGATAGGGTGAAAGCAATAACTCGTCCAAACCACTTAATGATATTGTCAATTACAGTTAAGACCGATAGAATGATTTTTTTAACACATGCTTCGTACGTTGCAAATCCACACACAATTGATAACAACACATACATCCGCCACTCTCCGCCATTTACTTGAAACAGCAAGAGGAATACGACGAAAGCTTGTACACACCAAAATATTCCATCTGTTATCCAACGCCAGCCTGAAGACTTTGAGCGGATGATGTAACGATCATATACCGTTAAATTGAGACCGATGAGTGAACCAGCCCCAATCATGGTCATCATCACTTGAAGCTGCAGATCTACTATCATCGAAACAGCTTGCTAAAGAGCCCTTTCGCTTCTTGCGGGCCCGGTTCATCAATGTATAAGAGGTCATCTATTTTTCCTTTTAGCGAGACATGACCCTTATCTACGTCGAGGTTAACCATTTGCAGCTGTTTTCCTTTGATTGATAAATAACCTTCCACCGTTTCAAGTAAGAATTCCTGGTTATCAAAGCTTTCCACATGGCGAACCCCAGTAATCGAGAGCGTTTCCCTTTTACTCATAGTGACTTCGTGTTCTGGTTTATCTGTTCTTGGACCATTTGAATAAGGCATCTATCCACCCCGCTTTGTAGTTCAAACTGTTACTTAGCACATTGTATGCACAAAGCGGGAAATGTATGACGGTACATTTTTATATGGACTTTTTTAGGTTACTCTTCTGCGGTGACATGGTCTTCTTTGATAATCGTATACATTGTCGAAGCTTCTTCTTTTCGTGATGTTTCTTGCAGTCGGTCAACCGATACTGTTACGACACGTTGTCCAAAGCGTATCGTTAATTCGTCGCCTAGTTTAATCACTGAGCTTGCTTTCGCTTGCTGTCCATTCACTATAATGCGCCCTTTGTCTGCTACTTCTTTCGCCAGCGTTCTGCGTTTGATGAGGCGAGAAACCTTCAAAAATTTATCTAATCTCATTGTCCATCCCTACTTTCTACATCCCTCGTTTTTTTGCTTCTTTCCAAAAATCGTCTAATTCCCCCAAATTAAAAGACTGAAAAGACTTGCCTGATTCTTTCACCTTTTTTTCGACAAAGGAGAAACGTGTAATGAATTTTTGGTTCGCCATAATAAGTGCTTCTTCTGGATAAATATTGTGAAAACGAGAAACATTTACGAGTGCAAACAACACATCGCCAAATTCTTTTAAACTTTCTTCTTTATTACCGTTCGCTACTTCTTCTTGGAACTCCTGCCATTCTTCTTCAAGCTTATCCCATGCACCAGAAGAGTCATCCCAATCGAAGCCTACTTTTGCCGCTTTCTTTTGGATCTCCATTGCTTGGATGAGGGCCGGTTGACCAGCCCCAATTCCTTTTAAAAGAGGTCTATCTTCTTCTGAGATCCCTTTTTCCTCTTGCTTGATCATTTGCCAGTTTTTCATAACGTCGTCTGCCGTTTTTGCTGTTACATCACTAAATACGTGAGGATGCCTACGTACCATTTTTTCAGATACATGATGAAGTACGTCTTGAATGGTAAAATAGCCATTGTCTTCCCCTATTTGGGCATGTAATAGTACCTGCAGCAATACATCACCGAGTTCTTCGGTTATATGGTCGATGTCATCGTTATCGATTGCTTCAAGGAGTTCGTATACTTCTTCAATTAAATAGCGCTTTAACGATTCATGTGTTTGTTCGCGATCCCACGGGCAGCCTTCAGGGCTACGCAACTTTTCAATAATTTGACGCAGTTTGAAAAATTCTCTATAAAGTAACTCATCTTCTTTCATTGGTGGAATGTATAGGCTTGTTAAATTACTCAGTTCCATGCCATGATCGATTTCAAACAGCGGGACGGTTTTCATCGTTTGTTGACTGCTCCCTGCTGCTGTTACAATCGTCACAGGAAATTCATCTGGGTATTTTTCCATCAGCGTAAGTTTAACCTCAGACGCAACGTGTGCATCGTACACTTGCCCAACGATGACATGCTGCATAACGTGCAGATCATCTCGATGGAGAGCCGTGCCATCTAACAGTTGAAACCCTTCGATTGGATCGATGCCAACGGCTGTAAACAAATCATCTAAAAAGCTTTGTCCCCCAGCGACTGTAACTGTAATCTTGCCTTCTTTTTGTAAAGACAAAAGAAGTTGAACCGTTTGTTCTGCTACTAAAGGGTGTCCTGGTACTGCATACGTAACGGGGACTTCTTTCGCTCGATTCACTAAATTTTCTACGATTTTTTGATAAACGTCTTCAAAACGATCGTGCGCTTCGTATACATGGTCGAAAGATGTAAAATCGACACCTTCAGCTTGGAGCGCCTCGATAACAGGATGAGACAGCGTTCGCGCCATGACCTGTGTTGAGCTTTTTAGCTTTTTATAAACACCGAGAGGAAGCTGATCTAAGTCGCCTGCACCAAGTCCAATAATTTCTATTCTATGTGTCATACAACCGTCTCCTTAAGGGGATATATGTTTTCTAGTCTCACTTGAGAAGATTAGTTTATTTCTCCAAACATACGCTCAAGTTTTTTGCCTAGTGGAATTTGCCCAACTTCTTTTGTTGTGAAAAGTCCTTTTCGCCAGGTTAAGTAGAAAAATAACCATGCGCCAATCACGACGCCAATGAGTGTGATCAGACTTGAGAATGTCCGGCTGCTTGTCCAATCAAAAGGGAGTAAAATCACGAATAAGAACTGAAGCGCAAGCGTCATCCCAATCAAACCAGTAACTAATCTTAAATAAAATAATCGATCTAGTAAAAAGCCAACCTTTTTTCGAAGCCTCCACATGACAACTATCAAAACAAAAAGCAGCGCAATCAATGTAGCTACAGCCGCTCCCAACGTTTCAAAACGAGGTACGAGAAGCTGGTTTGCACCATATTTAATCGCGAGACTGACAACAATCGCCCATGCAGCAAAATGAAAATCACCCATCCCCTGCAACACGGCACTAACGCTTAAAATGATCGATGCGAACAAAACAGCGAACACATATACAGCTAACATTTCAGAGTCTACAGCATCTTGAAAGAGCATGATATTAAGCGGTTTGATGATGTTCATCAGTCCAACTGCCGCTGCTCCACCAAACAATAATGCTATTTTAAGTGCAAGCCTTGCCTTTTCTATAACTACTTCAATTTGTTGTTTTTGAAAAGCAGCTGTTACCATCGGAACAATCGTTAATGACAAAGATGTTGCTACCACAACACCCATTTGCACAAGGGGCTGCCCTCTGTCGTAGACACCCTTTACAACTTTAGCTTCTTCTTCCCCCATTCCATTCGAGACAAGTAGCGCATATACATTTAACGCGTCCATCAACTGGTACAAAACAAGCATCATACTTCCCATACCGATCGCGCTTCCTGTGATCGTGAGCTGTTTGAAAATTCGCCAGTCGCTGCGTTTAACTGTAAATGTCCGAAGCATCAAAATGGTAAACCCTTGTTTTTTCATATAGATCATGAGAATCACAACACCGGCAATAGCGCCCACGACCGAACCAAATACGGCTCCTTTTCCGACATCATAAAGGCTCGCTTCAATTGACATGAGCCCAATGGAAAAACCTAAGATCGCTACAACACGCACAAGCTGTTCAAGTGCTTGTGAAAAGGCTGAAGGTACCATGTTTTGATGGGCCTGAAACCAACCTTTAGATGCTGATAAAATAGGCAGGAGCAAAAAGGGATATGCCATTAAGGAGATTAAAGGGGCTAATGAACGATCACCCATCCAAAGTGCAATCGTTTCTGCACCAAAGCGTAGGAACATAAACCAGCCAACACCCACAACGGTTAAAAAAAGAAAGGAAAGCTTTAGAACACGCATCACTTCTTTTTTTGAATCGATCAGTCTCTTTTCCGCGATAATTTTTGAGATCATAACAGGAAATGCATATGTACACAGTGCTAGCATGATACCGTAAAATGGGTATACTTGTTGATAAATATAAAAGCCCGTATCACCTACTATATTTTGAAAGGGAACGCGATACAAAGCGCTAAGTATTTTAGAAAAAATAGCTGCTATCGTTAAAATGGCCGCTCCTTTAATCATTTCGTTTGAAGATCGATCCATCGTTGTTGCCACTCGCCTTTCGCTCCGCCCAAAGTTGCATATAAAAATTATTATACCAAAATGACAAGATGATGTCTTTGTGGGGGTGGTAAACTTCAATTTAGTTGTTCTACACTACAGTAGAGACTCTCTACACTTCAACAAACGCCTACATTACTGACAAATGGAAAAACCGCAGCCTAACAGCTGCGGTTTTTGTGTTCTGCTCCTAATTGTACAGGACATTTTTTACTTATCACAGCTGTATGAGCCTACTAGACTTTAGCTCTCCATCTGTTTACCCAAAAAGCCCGCTGCGGTTTCGGAGGATTTTTGTTCGACTTCTCCAAGTGTACGATCTTTCGAAAAAATAATGACGCTGCCAATCGGATCGCCTGATGAGATAATTGGTGCTACAACATAGGACGCAAGCTCCTCATCTTGATGCTCAATAATGCCAAGATTGCTTTGCTTTACTGAGAGAATGTTTTTTCTAGCTGTCATGATTTCTTCAAGACCCGTACCAATACGACGGTTTAGGTATTCCTTTTTCGACGCACCAGCAATCGCTACAACATTATCTCGATCGCAAATGAATACAGGGTGCCCTAAACTATCGTGCAAGGCTTCCGCATACTCTTTTGCGAAATTACCTAGCTCATTGATTGGTGAATACTTCTTCAAAATTACTTCACCTTCTCGATCAACAAAGATCTCGAGTGGGTCTCCTTCTCTAATTCGGAGCGTTCGTCTTATTTCTTTTGGAATCACAACTCGTCCAAGGTCATCAATTCGTCGTACAATACCAGTTGCTTTCATCGAAATGCCTCTCTTTCCTCTGGGGAATCATCCATTTCAGTTTTACAGATTGTTGCATAGGATTAGTATTTATTAAATTGTCGTAATTATACCTAATCTACGCAATTTCTCCAAAAAACATTCAACCTTACTACCTTTACCCAGTTAGCGACAATGTTTTTAGGTACGATCCCATTGGAATTCAGTTCCATTTTGATACGCAAACACACTGTTCGAATATACCTTTTACACTATCCTATCGGAAGAGAGACATCATAAAGACTTTAACAAAGATCGTTCATTAAGCTGGTTCTTTAATTGCTCCTGGTAAACGACACACGATATCGTGAACCGTTTCAAACCATTGTTCTGGTTTTTTGTTGCGTATTTGAACAGTAATCTTCAGTTTATTGTTATCCATACCTAGGCCTACACCACGACCATGACTGTTACTAATTTCAAATGCTTTTGCTCCATCAATATAACTTGTTCCAATTTCGCTAAGTTCCATTTGAATCGAATCTTTCGTTTGGTGAATCGCTTGTAGCCCAATGCGATTACCATATGCTTTTATTTCAGCGATTTGAAATAGCGTATGCACTTCTTGTGGATAGTCGCCGAACCGATCGATCATTTCATCTTTTAACTCTGTCACTTCTTCTACTTCTGCAATGGCACGGAATTTTTTGTACATCTCGATTTTTTGATGACCGTCAGGAATATAACTTTCGGGAATATAGGCATCCTGCTTCACATCAAGATTAATTTCCACGGATGGCTTTTGCTCCGTTTTATTTTGCATAGATGCCGGCAATAGATTTTTTCGATCTTCAATGGCTTCTTGTAGCATTTGAGAATACAGATCAAAGCCGACTGAGTCGATAAAGCCGTGTTGTTGTGAACCTAAAAGGTTTCCGGCTCCTCGAATCGATAAGTCACGCATCGCAATTTTAAAGCCTGAGCCAAGCTCAGTAAATTCCTTGATAGATTGCAGTCGATTTTCTGCTACCTCTGTTAGGACCTTATCTTTGCGATACGTAAAGTAAGAATAAGCCACTCGGTTTGAGCGTCCTACACGACCGCGTAATTGATATAACTGTGACAGACCCATCCGATCTGCATCAAACACAATTAGCGTGTTAACGTTTGGAATGTCGACACCTGTTTCTATAATGGTTGTCGTAACAAGCACGTCATATTCTCCTTCTAAAAATTGCACAATAACTGACTCTAGCTCTGTTTCACTCATTCGACCATGCGCAACGGCAACTCTAGCATTGGGCACAAGTGTTGAAATCTCATCCGCTTTCTTTGTGATATCTTCCACTCGGTTATAAAGAAAATAAACTTGTCCGTTACGTGCAAGCTCACGTTCAATTGCCTCACGAATAAGTACTCCGTTGTATTCCATAACATAAGTTTGAACAGGAAAGCGATTTTCAGGTGGTGTTTCAATAACAGATAAATCACGCACTCCAAGCATTGACATGTGAAGTGTTCGCGGAATTGGCGTCGCTGTTAAAGTCAAAACATCAATATTCGTTTTAAGCTGCTTAATTTTTTCTTTATGCGTTACACCAAAACGTTGTTCTTCATCGATAATTAACAAGCCGATATCGCGGTACTTAATACTTTTCGACAACAAGCGGTGCGTTCCAATGACAACATCAATCGTGCCTGCCGCTAGTCCTTTTATCGTTTCTTGTTGTTGTTTACGTGTTCTGAAGCGACTTAACATGCCAATATTTACTGGAAAGTCCTGCATACGATCCATCAATGTTTCATAATGTTGTTGAGCTAGGATCGTTGTTGGAACTAAAATGGCCACTTGCTTACCATCCATAATGGCTTTAAAGGCCGCTCGAATCGCTACCTCTGTTTTTCCGTACCCAACATCCCCACACAGCAGTCGATCCATCGGACGGTCTCGCTGCATATCTTTTTTAATTTCTTCAATTGAACGAAGCTGATCTTCTGTTTCTTGGTATGGAAATACTGATTCAAATTCTTGTTGTTCATTTGTATCTTTTGTAAATGCAAAGCCTTTAGCAGATTCTCGATCCGCATAAAGCTTGATTAAATCGTCTGCGATATCTGCAACAGATGATTGGACCTTGTTTTTAACTCGTTTCCAGTCAGTACCACCAAGCTTATACAGCTTGGGTTCTTTCCCTTCTGATCCAACGTATTTTTGTACAAGCTCAATTTGATCTACCGGTACATACAGTTGGTCATTACCTTGGTAACGTACATTTAAATAGTCTTTGTGCAGGCCGTTAATTTCTAAGGTTTCAACCCCTAAGTATTTACCTATACCATGATTCACGTGAACAACGTAGTCGCCAATTTTCAATTCAGAGTAGTTCTTAATTCGCTCTGCGTTTGATAGCTTCTGTGCGCGTTTTTTCTTCCGTGTCTTTTGACGAAACAGCTCTTCTTCAGTCATGACAGCGATTTTATGCATCGGTAATTCAAAACCTGATTGCAGACTGCCATTTACAATTTGAATGGCATGTGGAATTAGCGGTTGTCTCTCTTGAACAATCGCGACATCAATATCATAATCTGCTAGCACACGTTCAAATTTTTGTAGGCGCTGTCCATCTGGGGCAAGAAGCACGACAGTATATTTGCTATTTTTCCACCGATCCAGTTCCGCTTTCAATACATTCATTTGACCGTGGAAGCTTTGCATCGGCTTACAAGAGAATGTATGAATCTTTTGTGGGTTCGTATGTGGAATCTGTCTTGTAAATAAAGAAAAATAAACCATCTTCCTTTTTCCACGCGCAAGAATTTGTGCCAGACTGTTTGAAACTGGCACGTCATGAATGATTTTTCCGTCTTCTAGTAAAGACAAATACCATTCCATCTCTTCCTTTTCAAGCGTCTCATCCGTCTCGTGAATGCGGCTCATTTCATCAAAAAATAACACTCCATCTTCTGGTAAGTATTCTACTAAACTCACGACTTCATCGTATGCGAAAGATTGATATTTAAATAGCTGTTCGGGCTTCTGTCCATTTTTCAGTAAGCCAATTTCATATTCTGCTTGTTCAGCCATGGCTTCTTTAATTGATGCTTTCTTGACTTTTTTCAAGCTGTTTTTCAGACGATTAGATAATTCAGCTGCAACTCGCTCAAAGTTATCTTTTTCCATAATAACCTCACTAGCAGGTCCTATCGATACCTGTTGAAGTGTATCCATGGAACGTTGGTCATCAGCTGAAAACGTTCGGATAGAGTCTACCTCAGTATCAAACAGTTCGATTCGCACGGGGTGCTGTAAGGTAAGAGGATAAATATCAATAATGCCTCCGCGTATACTAAATTCACCCGGACTACTTACCATTTCTGCCCGATAATATCCCATTTTTACAAGTGATGAAAGAATTTCTTGCAACTTGATTTCATCGCCTGTATTTAATGTAAATTGATAAACGTTCCATTTGTCTTTTGGTGGAACGATTTTTCTAAGTCCAGCTATAGGAACAATGTATAGTCCTCTCCCATTTGTCGCTAAATGATTCATCGCCTCCAGTCGTTGAGCAAGAAGCTCAGGACTGGCAATGCTCATTTCCGCTGCAATAAGTTCATTTGCAGGATAAAGGAACAAATCTTCCTCTCGAATAAATTGAGACAAATCTTCATATAGGCGCTGAGCTTGGAGCAGGTTGTGGGTAACAACCATCATCGGGCGGTCTAACTTTTGATATATACCTGCCATAAATGAACTGCGTGCAGAGCCCGAAAGACCCGACAAAAGTTGTTCACGCACCCCATTTTCAATGTCTTGTATTACTGAATCAAATTGCTTATCGTTCAGTAAACCATTTAATAACGAATTCAACAGTCTCTCTCCTCCTATATTAAAAGCGCAAGCGGCGTGCCGCAGCAACTAGAGGTTGTAATAGCAAAAAATGCCTTGGATGAGCCATCCAAAGCTTCTTACTGTATAAATTGATCTAATTCATGGTAATCAGGGTTTCGTTCAAGCGACTCTTGGCAATCCTCGCAGATTGTCTGAATCTGAACATGCCCATCGTTTGTATAGGATACCATGCTTTGCCGTTCTTCGTTTGATAGCTTATGAATGCCAAGCTTTTCCGAGTTTACAGAGTGGTTATCTAATTTTCCAACTGAATTTCCACAATGGCGGCAGTTGTAATGAATGGCCATATATGCCAGCTCCCTTCATGCAGCTTGATAACTTAGTATAAGCCGCTGGTGCAAGAGATATTCATTTACCGGCCATTAAATTCATTCATTACTTCTAAAAATGGTTTTTCAAGAAATGTTTCGCATGCATCTGCACTTTTTTTAATAACATCCTGCATCGCAGCCCAATCTTCGTCTGAAAATCGGCTCAGAACATAATCCGGTACCTTCATTCCTTGCGGTGGACGGTTAATGCCGATTCTAATACGATTAAAGTTCTGTGTTCCGACATGAGAAATCGTGCTTTTTATGCCATTGTGGCCACCCGCACTGCCTTTTTGTCTTAGACGCAAAGAACCTGTTGGCAAATCAAGGTCATCATAAAGCACAACTAAGTCCTCTGTTTGAATATCATAATAATCCATCAGCGGACGAATACTTTCTCCTGAAAGATTCATGTACGTTAGTGGCTTTAGCAAAATGACTTTTTCACCATTTTTATGAACTGTACTAAACGCTCCTTTAAACTTACTTTGTAAAAGTGGAGCATCCCAGCGGGCGGCAAGCTCATCAATCACTGAAAAGCCGATATTGTGCTTTGTTTTATCATATTGTTTCCCTGGATTTCCTAAACCAACAATCAATTTCATGTTTGATACACCTCATCGTAATACGAAGAAATTAGTTCAATCCTCTTTATCCATCATAAACTATTTCGGGCGTAACCTAAATGGTTACGCCCGAAATATTTATTATTAAGCCTGTTCTTCTTTTTCTTCACCAACATGTTCGGACTCTTGTGTCTCTTCATCGGTCTCTTCTGGCTCTTGTTCAATACGAGGAGTAAGAACTGTAACGATTGATTCATCATCTTCGTGGTTAATCATAATTTTTTTATAATCTTCACGGATTTCACTAACTGGAATTGTTTCACCTACCTCCAGTTTACTTACATCCACTTCAATATATTCAGGGATATCGGTCGGTTTAGCTGTAACAGATAATTCATGAAGAATTGATTGAACAATACCACCTTCCTTAGTACCCGCAGCATCACCTGTTAGATGAATGGTTACATCTACATTAAGCTCTGAAGACATGTCAATCGCTAGGAAGTCGGCGTGAATAATTTCACCTTTCAAAAAATCTGATTGATAATCACTTAGAACGACCTTTTGTTTTTTTCCTTCGATTTCAAGATCAATAATCCCGTTACGTCCAACTTCACGAATGCTCTTCACCAATTCGAGCTCGTTAATAGAAATTGATGTATTTTCAACTTTATAACCATATACAACAGCTGGTAACTTCCCTTCGTTGCGTAGCTCAGTTAGATCGGACTTTTTAAATCTTTCACGTTTTGCTGCTTTTAATAACGAACTCATAGTTTAATCACCCTCCAAAGTTAATTTCACATTTTTTTCATACTTTAAACTTACCCCAGAGTTTTAGTGCTTAAACCTCTTGTACCCAAGATAGTAGAAGATTTTTATCATTTATTAAAAAAGACGTTACAACCGCCAAAAAACCGACTTCACAAGGAAGTCGGTTTTTTAATCATTCAGCGCGAGCCGCTAGCGCTTAATTTAATCAAAAAGCATGCTTACTGATTTTTCTTCGTAAACACGAATGATCGCTTCAGCAAGTAGGTTGGCAACAGAAAGCTCAACAATTTTGCCACCTTTTTTTTCTTCATCTAATGCAATTGAATTTGTTACAACAAGTTCTTTTATTGCCGAATTATTGATTCGCTCGATTGCTGGGCCAGATAAAACAGGATGCGTACAGCTTGCGTATACTTCTTTTGCGCCACTTTCGATCAACGCATTAGCCGCAAGTGTGATCGTACCTGCCGTATCAATAATATCATCAATCAAGATCACCGTTTTTCCTTCTACATTTCCGACGATGTTCATGATTTCAGCCACGTTTGGTTTAGGTCGGCGTTTATCAATAATCGCAATCGGTGCTTTTAAACGATCAGCTAATTTACGCGTACGTGTTACACCACCGTGATCTGGAGAAACAATGACAATTTCTTCCGGATTAAAATTCTTTTCTAAGAAATATTCTGCAATAATCGGAACGCCACGAAGGTGGTCAATTAAGATATCAAAAAAGCCTTGGATTTGTGGAGCGTGTAGATCTAGCGTGATCACTCGTGTTGCTCCGGCTGTCTCAAGTAAGTTCGCAATAAGCTTTGCAGTGATTGGTTCACGTGCACGTGCTTTGCGGTCTTGACGTCCATAGCCGTAGTATGGCATTACAATGTTAATCGTTTTCGCTGATGCACGTTTAAGTGCATCCACCATGATTAATAACTCCATTAAGTTTTCATTTACAGGTGTCGATGTTGACTGAACAACGAATACGTCACATCCACGAATACTTTCTTCTATATTGATTTGTATTTCACCGTCACTAAAGCTTGTTACTGAACATTTTCCAAGGTCTGTTCCTATCGCTGATGCAATATCCTTCGCTAATTCTTCGTTTGAATTAAGAGAAAATATTTTCAGTTTGGAATTGCAATATTTTTTAGACATGATGGCCTCCAATTAATTTTTAGGGTGAATCTTGCTTGCGTATCCCTCTTTGTTTTCTTGACGCGCTCTGGCAATGGATAATGCTTCACCTGGCACGTCTTTTGTGATCGTAGATCCCGCTGCAACGTATGCACCTTTTCCTACTGTGACAGGTGCAACAAGGTTTGAATTACACCCTACAAATACGTTATCTTCAATTGTAGTTAGATATTTATTTTTACCATCATAATTAACTGTAATAGAACCGCAACCAATATTTACATCAGTGCCCACTTCTGCATCTCCAATATAACTTAGATGCGAAGCTTTACTGCCTCTTCTGAAATTTGTTTTTTTGATTTCAACAAAATTACCGATTTTCACTTCATCTGAAATGTTTGATTGAGGACGAACGTGGGCAAACGGTCCAATGTTCACATCTGACCCTACCGCACTATTATGCACTACGGATTGCTTGATTACAGTACGATCAGCCACTGTACTGTTCTTAATCTCGCTATTGGGACCGATTATGCAATCCTCTCCAATTGTCGTTTCACCCTCAATGACAGTGCCTGGGTAAACAACTGTATCGCGGCCGATAACTGCTTCACTGCTAATGTACGTGTTCACCGGATCAATCAATGAAACGCCATTCCGCATGTGCTGCTCATTAATTCGCGTACGCATTAATTGCTCTGCTTTAGATAAAGCCACACGGTCGTTAACTCCTAACGTTTCACTTGCAAGCGGCGTTTGAAATGCAGCAATTGTTTCCCCTTGTGATTGAAGAATTTCAATCACATCCGGCAAATAATACTCCCCTTGAACATTGTCATTATTGACTTTTTCAATTGCTTCGAACAGTGCTCGATTGTCAAAACAGTACGTTCCTGTATTGACTTCCTGCACGGTAAGTTCCGCTTCATTCGCATCCTTATGTTCGACAATTCGCTTAACCAGACCTCTATCATCACGAATCATTCGTCCGTAGCCACCTGGATTGTCTTGGTGAGCAGTTAAAATTGTCACCTTCGCCTGTTGCTCCTCATGATGCTGAATAAGAGAAGACATGGTTTCAGCTGTAATCAACGGTGTGTCCCCACATACGACTAACGTGATTCCATCTTTATCTTGCAAACGATCTTTAGCTTGCATCACAGCATGAGCGGTTCCTAACTGCTCTGCCTGTAATACAAATTCTGAACGATCGCCAAGCTGAGCTTGTACGAGTTCAGCACCATGACCAACAACGGTTACAACTTCACTCATATTTACTTTTTTCACTTGTTCCACCACATGTTCCACCATCGGCTTTCCACATACTGGATGCAATACTTTATACAACTTAGACTGCATGCGTGTACCCTGGCCCGCAGCTAAAATTACCGCATATCGATTCGACATCGTCGGTCCTCCAGTCAACATTTTTCCCCTTCAAATATATATAAAAAATTGCACCATTTCAAGGAATCTACTTATTTCAGAACAATCTGTTATTACATTGCCGTGTTCGAATAGAAATCCTCTAGGAAATCACTTCTTTTACTTTAAATTTATGGAAGTTAAGTTTATCTTCTGTTCTTGTTCGTCTTTCTACGCTCCAATGTCATCAGAGTACGTTAAAAAAAACCTAACTGATAATCAGCTAGGTCTCCCCAAAAAACATATCTTCATAATAATTTTATTAAACGCCCGCTTTTTCAAATTGCTCAACTTCCTCTATTTCTCCAGCACGCTGGTATTCATCAAGAATTGAGTCTTGAATCATTTCTCGTGTGCTAGAATTTATTGGGTGAGCAATATCCCGAAATTCACCATTAGGTGTTCGCTTACTTGGCATTGCAACAAATAGTCCGTTATTCCCATCAATCACTCGAATATCATGAACAACAAACTCATTATCCAATGTTATTGAAGCGATCGCCCTCATACGGCCATCGGTGCTAACTAGACGCAATCTCACATCTGTAACTTCCACGGAATCTCCACCACCTTTCTCCCTAGACGACTCTCCTTCTATCAATTCGTCATAGGGGGCTAAATTTCCTACATAAATTATTAGATTTTTTTAATAATTATAAATTTACACTATTAACATACGTATTTCAATGGTTTTTAACACCTAAAAAAACCTCTGGCTGATAAGCCAAAAGGTCTATTTTCTATATTTATGCTTTTACTAGCGCAACAACTTTAATTTCGATTACGACACCTTTAGGAAGTTTCGACACTTCCACGTACTAGCTAGTTGGACGATGTTCGCCAAACTATCACCGTAAAGCTTATTTACTTCAGATTCGCTTATTCATTAGTACTCAGAAATGATTGGACTTGATCAAAGTAATTTCCTGTCGTTACTCTAATCGTTTTATCTTTCTCATCGACCCCTGCTAACTTCAGTAAAGAGATGTAGTCATCCACTAGATGCTCTTCCCTATATTCAGATTCGATAAAAATACCTATTCCTGCAACCGTCGCGGAAAACTCATCTAATAAACTCTTCATTCCCGCAGCTGTTCCACCAGCTCGCATAAAGTCATCCACGATTAATACACGTGAACCTTGTGCAAGGCTTCGTTTCGATAATAGCATTGTTTGAATTCGTTTAGACGAACCTGATACATAATTAATGCTTACCGTTGAACCTTCAGTCACCTTGCTATCACGCCTTACAACCACCACTGGCACTCCAAGGTAGCGAGCGACAGCATGGGCAATGCCGATTCCCTTCGTCGCGACGGTCATAATGACATCAATATCTTGGTCGGCAAATGCAGCAGCAAAAAGCTTTCCTATATGATTCATTAAATGAATGTCACCAAGGATATCCGTCAAGTACAAATAACCACCAGGTAATAAACGATCAGAATGCGAAACGTGTTCACGTAACGTATCAATTAATTCTTCTGCCTGCTTCCGTTTGATTCCTGGAATGTATTTCACGCCACCCGCTGCACCTGAAACGGTTTGTAGCGTTCCAACACCTCGTAGTTTAAAGCTTTCCTTGACAATCACTAAATCTTCACTGATCGATGATTTAGCTGATTGAAAACGATCTGCGAAAAAAGTGAGCGGTACTAATTTCCGTGGATGCTCCACCAAATAATGTGTCATATCAATAAGCCGTTCACTGCGCTTGACCTTCATTTTCGTCAAAACCTCCCTAAAACCCGAATAAATAAAGTAACTATATCATTATCATACGGATTTAAGCAAGAGGGTTTCGGTCACCTAGTATCCTTACCGCAAATACCTGATCACAAAACCCACGCAACCCGTTATAAACGCGCTGAACCTTTGATTCATACTCAACAAGCCCAAAAACAGTCGGTCCACTCCCGCTCATTAGCACAGCGTCCGCACCAAAACGTTCCATTTGCTCTTTAATATGAGCCACTTCCGGATGCATTTTTAATGTAACACTTTCAAGTGCATTACCTAGGTTCTCACACATTCCTTTGTAATCCTGCTCTTTGATCGCTTTCACCATACCTTCTGTGTTGGGGTGGTTATCTTTATCCACCTTAAAAGAATGATAAACATCCGCTGTCGAAACACCTATTGATGGTTTTGCAAGAATCACCCAACACTTTGGCGGGGCAGGGAGTTCCTGAATGACTTCACCTCTCCCGGTTGCAAGAGCGGTTCCTCCATAAATACAGAAAGATACATCTGATCCAATTTCTGCTCCAACTTCAGCCAGCTCATCGATCGGAATGCGTAAATCCCAAAGCGTGTTTAACCCGCGAAGTGTAGCAGCCGCATCGCTACTACCTCCAGCTAAACCAGCTGCAACGGGTATCTGCTTTTGAATTGTTATCGCCACCCCTTGCGTCACATTGTACCGCTTACGGAGAAGATCCGCTGCTTTATACGCGAGATTACGATGATCTCCAGGAACAAAGCGATCGTGAGATAAAATGTGGATCATGCCATCATCCACCAATTCCAACTCAATGCGATCAGCTAAATCCACCATCGTCATCACCATCTTGACCTCATGAAATCCATCCGATCTTTTACTAAGCACATCTAACGACAAATTAATCTTCGCAGGTGCTTTCACCAACATCTTCAACCTAGATCACCTCACACTAACAGTTCAATGAAGCTATTGTAGCATAAATGAAGAAAAGTGAAAGCGAGCGTTCAGACTGTACAGGAGGAAGAGGAAGGCAAGTAGGCCCTTTTTAGCCACCACAACACGAACTCTTACGACCCAAGAGCCTGCCCGTACAACTGGACAAGGACAGGAGGAACTAGATATTGGGGGCTCTCGTTTTTTCTTACCTCTCAATAGTTTAATTTATTTTACCAATTCTAATATAATTCTTACAGCTAATTACTTCTTTCTCACAAACGCCTTTTATTGTGCGGACCTCTTCACGTACGTACCCAACCCAACACTTTCTTGAACATTGAAAAATCCAGCGAGAGAACATTCTTCGCTGGATTTTTTCAGGCAGGTACTATTTATTCACATATATGAATCTACACTCACCTTAGCAACCTGAGAAGCTTCGTTAAAGAAAAGTTCCTACTCCGTTGTCATAGTAGTCACTATTTATTCGTTAACTGTCTCTCTGCCATTTCGATGGCTCGTTTCACCATGTTACCGGCGTCTCGAGATTTTATGCCGCCCCAGCCTTCTCGCTTAACGGTGTCATAAAAACCGAGCTCTGTGGCGATTTCTTCTTTGAGTTGATCAGACATAATACTTCTTCGTCTACCCATGTCAGACATCCCCCTCCAGATAAGTACCGCCATTCGTTAATATGTACAAAACCGTGTAGCATATACGCTACACGGCCAAATAAAAAAGCAGTAAACGACTGTCCACTGCTAGCTTACGGTAATTGCTTCCGCACCTTCATCCATAAATGTTATTTCTACAGATTCAGTAAGTACATCGGTGTAGCTATACGATACCCGCTCAAAAGCATGCTCATCCTGATCCAATTCCACGATAAAAATGGACGGATACGTTTCAGTTAGAACTCCTGAACGCTCGATTGTCTTGCGTCTTCCACCATTGGCTTTTAACATTAGACGTTTCCCAAGATTTAAATCAAGTGCCTTTTTAATGTCGGCTAAAGTTTTTGGCATTCCGCTTCCACCTCACTGCCAGTAGTATAACACATTGGTACTACGAGGTCAAATAAAAGTATCATTTTATCAATGATTGAATGAATATGTCAATGATTTTTATTATGCAAATACCGATTATTTTCGCTATCCACTATCCTTTCATCTTGCTCAACATACATTTCAGCTTTATAAGGCGTCCCTGTTCGAAGGACACCTTTCGTTTCAACCCCTCCAATACCATCTTCATCTGCTAATGTATGACGAAGGATATCACTAACATCCACCGAATCTTTGAACGATGTGTAACTTATTTTACCCACTGTATAAACTGGATCGAGCGCATGAATATTTACTCGTAGTGGTGAGCTCGCAAAGTTGGCGCCCCCGTGGATGAGTGATTCAAAATGAGATTGACAAGCACCTGCAAAGATAACAAGCTGATCTAAGCTAGGCATTTTTCTCCTTGCTTCTTGTACGGCTTTAACATAAAAGCTGGAGTTCCGATAGGATCGCACATCGTTCTTTTTCCCTCGTGACGGCAAGTACGCATCGTGTCCGGTTAACACAAGAATTTGCGGCTGATAGCGTTCGATCAGTAAAGAAACTCTTTCTGGCATTTCTTTTTCTGGACAATGTACACCCACGACCGGAACGCTTAATGAGGTGTAGGCATCTATGCATTTTGTTAAATATTTAGAGTCGCCATCAAGATGAAGAACACGTCCTGGCAAGTGAAAAGCTAGAACTGAGGAAGAGTCTTCTCGCTGATTCTCATTTTTTGTATCATTTGTAAACGAATGAAAAGACTCTTCCTCTTGGTTTCTCCACTCTTCTTCAATTCGTTCGATTTCTTTTTCTGTCATACACACGAGATCGTTAACAGGCGCATCTGCTATGAGACGAATATCCGATCCATACAAAATGGCAGTTTCTACGCCTTCCTTTTCCACAACATCTACTACACGAAAAAGCACATCACATCCATAGGATTTCCGCCCAACCAACTGGTTGATCCATTCCATCACATGGCCTCCCGTCATTATGACCTCCCTTTACTGTATGCAAAAGCCTACTAGACTGTTCACACAAAGAGGCAAGCAGTTCGTTCAATTCCGACAAGCACAAGGGATCACTGACGGAAGCCTACTAGGTTTCGGTAACTTACGGCATCAATGAAAATCACCTATACAAAAAACCCGATTGCACTCAACGGCAATCAGGCGAATTATTTGGCTAGTTAAAATATGGATACAGCGCGTCTGCTAACGCACCAAATTCCGGAATAGATAAACTTTCTCCACGGCGGGTCGGATCAATGTTTGCTTCTTCTAACGCAGAAAGGATACTTTCTTTCTTTGCTTTACCTTCTGGAAGCTGGCTCGTTAAGTTATTTAAAATCGTTTTTCTTCTCTGAGAAAAAGAAGAGCGAGTGATGACGAAGAAAAATTCTTCATCTTTAACTTCCACTGCTGGCTTAGCTCGTTTCATTAACTTTATAACAGCCGAATCGACATTTGGTTGTGGCATAAACACAGTCTTTGGAACTGTCATAACGGTTGCAGCTTCTGTGTAGTACTGAATGGCAATTGAAAGAGAACCGTAGTTTTTCGATCCTGGAGCAGCAGCGATTCGGTCTGCTACTTCTTTTTGAAGCATGATCACAAGACCTTTAATTGGAAGATTTTCAGTTAGGAACTTTAAAATAATCGGTGTTGTAACGTAGTAAGGAAGATTTGCAACGACCATTACATCCTCCGTTCCTGCAAATTCCTCTTCAATAACACTTCCTATATTCGCTTTTAGCACATCAGATTGTAAGATTTTGATGTTGTCGTATGGTGACAGAGTATCCTCCAAGATCGGTAACAGACGCTGATCAATTTCAAATGAAACAACTTTTTTTGACGCACGAGCTAGGTGTTCTGTCAGCGCTCCAATTCCAGGACCGATCTCAATTGCCCCCTGTTCCTTTGTTAGGCCTGCGTGATCAACAATATTATGAAGGATATTCGGGTCAATCAAGAAGTTTTGACCTAAGCTCTTCTTAAATGAAAAACCATATTTCTTCATTATCTCTTTCGTGCGAATAGGTGTTGCTATATCCTTAGACATCTTGCTCCTCCTGTAGTATACGTGTCATCTCACTGATAAACTCTTCTTTTGAAATTTGGAACATCAACAAACGGTTGTACAATTGCTTTCCGTTCGTATATCCTATGTTCAAACTTACCCCTAATTTTTCTCTTCGTACTTTCGCTTTTGATCCACCGATTAGACCCGCTTCAATCAAATCTTCTTTTGAAATCTGTTCAAGCGGTTCTTCTGCCATGGTATGGGCTTGTTTGAGCGCCTTACGAATGACATCTGGTGAAGCATGCTCCACACCAAGCCCACGCCCTTTCTTTCTCAGTGCGTCTTGACGGTCGATAAAAGCATGCTTGCAGCCTGGTACATGATCAGAAACGATTTGGCGGATTCGCTGACCTGGATAATCTGGATCAGTAAGGATGATAACGCCTCTTTTACCTTGTGCATGCTGAATTCGTTCAAGCACGCTCAATGGAACCGCTGAGCCATTTGTTTCGATTGTATCTGCATTGACTGCGCGCTTGATTGCAGTTGTATCGTCGCGCCCCTCCACGACAATAATTTCTTTTATTTTCATTAGAGCCTCCAGCCTTTTCTTTCCTGTTACTTCTATTATAATGCCTTACATAACTCGTTTTCACACAAGGTCAAATCATTCATCTCTTTAGTATAAATCAAAACACCAAAAAACACACAAAAAACAGGGAGATTACTCCCCCTGCTTCCAATTAAACATAATCAATTAGGTAGACCTCTCCGGCTTTCTTACGATTTTTAATACAGGATGCCGCCTTTAACCTTCTAGGGTAACACGGTAATTAATACTCGTCTATTTCCCCAACGATACGCCTCTTCTTGTGTTGGAATGAAGACGTCGATCTTGTTTCCTTTGACTGCACCACCAGTGTCGGCAGCAATAGCATAACCGTAGCCTTCTACATATACTTCAGACCCAAGCGGAATGACAGATGGATCGACAGCAATTACTTTAACGTTTGGATTCGCTTTCAGATTAATACCTGTAGTTGTAATACCCGAGCACCCATTACAATAAGAAGTGTAAGCAGTTGATGATACATACATCTCTGTTCCTTCACTTGCTGTTTGTGTTGCTTTTGTTCCACGTGAAACGTCAGCAACTACCTTTGTACCAACAGAAACAACTTCATTTTTGCTTTCTTTTACGGTTTTTTCACTTATTAATTCACGAGAAATTTCTTTCTCATTTTCCATTACAATCTCATACGTTTTTTCAATTAGGCCTTCTTCACCCTCTTGAATAACTTCTTCCGTTCCCGTGGTAAGATCTTCATCTTTTCTCGTTTCAACGGCGAAGTCTTTTGTTTCTTCCAACACATCGGTGACTTTTTCAACACGGATGATCGTCACAGAGGCACCCTTCACTAGTGTAGTGTTTAGTGCAGGCTCTATTCGATCATCTTTTTTCAGCTTGATATTATGCTGTTTTAAAAAGTCAGCGACGGTGATCGAAGTTGACCATACTTCTTGATCATTCAAACCATCAACTAAAGTCCAAGCAAATGCTTGATCTAATGATATTGTCATATTTTCTTCGATCTTATCTTTTAAATCATGGGACAGTTCATCATGATCCCCGATTTTTATTTTTTGTTTACGAAGAAATTCTTCTACTGTCTCTGCTGTGGTCATCAGTTGTTGAGTTTCTTTCCCTATATCAAATGACACCTGTTTCGCTTCTCTCCACCGGACTTTCATATCGTGATAGACCGCTGAGTCGCCTGAGGGAGAAAGATAGTCTTGAGTCTGCAAATCTAACTCTAATTCTTGAAATATGTCTTTTACGGTTGACGCGTGTGTGCGCACCAATTGCTCTTCACCATTGAGAGAAAGGGTAACAGTCTTTTTCGTTCCTTCATGAAATAAAAAGCTAACGACTACTACAAATAACGTAATAGTCACCAAACTATTGACCCAATTCCTCTTACTCATAGACTTCGGAAACAGGTTTTTCATGTTATTTTTCAGTTGCATGAAAAACTCCTCCTTTACTCCGAGTGATTATAAAGACTATTGATGTGGCTTGTCAATCTCTGAATTTATGACTATATATTCCCTGCGCAGGGGAGGTATGTCCCATTATGCATACGAGAAACTGTCTTGAAAAGAGTTTTTTATCGACAAGTCTATCATTCTTAATGGTGAATTCTTAGGCATTATGTCGTAGATTTCATCACAATCCGTTGAAGAAAATCCCATGGTGTCTTGACACACCGCAATTTATAATTTAAATAATTTTTTAGCATTTTGTGTCGTTTGTTTTCCGACTTCTTCGTACGTAATCCCTTTAAGATCAGCAATCTGTTCAGCGACTAGTTTTACATAACCTGGCTCATTTCGTTTCCCTCTGTATGGATGAGGCGCTAAAAACGGTGCGTCTGTTTCGATCAACAAGTGCTCTAAAGGAATTTCAACTGCTACTTCTTTGGGCTTTTTAGCATTTTTAAATGTGACAGGACCACCAAGAGAAATCATAAAATTCATGCCTATGCATTGTTTTGCAACTTCCACACTGCCACCATAGCAGTGCATAATTCCACCCACTTCATCGGCACCCTCTGATTTTAAAATATCGATCACATCTTGTGTTGCGTCTCGGTTATGTATAACAATCGGTAACTTTACACGTTTGGCTAATTGAATTTGTTTTCTAAAAACATCTTTTTGAATATCATGTGGTGATTTTTCCCAGTGATAATCAAGCCCCATTTCACCAATTGCTACGACCTTCGGATGGGCAGCCAGTTCTTCAATCCAAGCTAAATCTTCATCCGTCATATCAATAGCATCAACCGGGTGCCACCCAACAGAAGCATAAATAAAATCATACTCCTCAACTAGCTCGAGTGCTTTCTTAATTGACAGGCGGTCACACCCTACGACTGTCATCCACTCAATCCCGTTTTCTTTCGCTCGGTTAATTACTTCAGCGACATCTTCTTCAAATTGCTCAGCGTTCAAATGGACATGTGTATCAAACAACATAAAGTTCTCTCCTTTAGTAGTTTTAGTGTATAAAAAAATTCTGTAACAAGCATCTCACTAATGTAACAATCACATAACATTTTTGTCACAAACTTAATGTGAAATATTCACAATGCTTCCTCATGAAATTCAATCCTACCTTATATATAGAATAAATATATTATTACTATAGTAATACAAAAAACCAAACCCTTAATTAGCAATAGATTAATGGGACTATCTCAAATTAAAATATATATTACAATATTATTTCACGTGAATATCATCTAGAAGAGGCTATACTAATTAACTTGCTAACACAATAATATTAAAGTGAACCTTTTCCTCTGTTACTGTTTCGTTACACAAATGTAACACATGATTTTTTGTGAAAAGGAAAAAGAGAGACGTCATAATAACACGTTCTCTCCCTATCATTCCTCTATTTATTTATTTTACTCTTGCACCATTTTGGAGCGATTGGGCAACTTGTGCTAATGCCAGTACTCCATCTTTTTCTCCAGCTAAGATCATTCCTTGAGAAAGTTCTCCTCGAAGTTTCACTGGTTTTAAGTTTGTCACGCAGATCACTTTCTTACCCACGAGATCTTCTGGTTGATAAAATTTTGCAATTCCCGAAACGACTTGGCGTTGTTCAAATCCTAAATCAAGCTGTAATTTCATCAGTTTATCCGTTTTTTTAACAGGTTCAGCTTTTGTAACGGTAGCGACACGCAAGTCCACTTTCATGAAGTCATCAATGACGATCTCTTCTTCAAGCTCGACGATTTCTTCAGTTTCTTCTGCTTGAACAGA
This sequence comes from Jeotgalibacillus marinus, assembly GCF_040801915.1. Taxonomy (NCBI): domain Bacteria; kingdom Bacillati; phylum Bacillota; class Bacilli; order Caryophanales; family Caryophanaceae; genus Jeotgalibacillus; species Jeotgalibacillus marinus. Next base: position 43,798 of record NZ_JBFMIA010000018.1, read on the forward strand.
TCCCGTCATTTTCTCTTGAATGTAAGCTACTTCGTCTTCCACTTCAAGTCTTGGAAAAATCGGCTCTCCTTTACCAATAACCTTTGTTCCCTCTGGAATTACACCGAATTCATCTAAGCTTTCCCAAGATAAGAATCGTTCATCTATAAGCTGAAGCTGTTGTAAAATATGAGCTGGCGTCCTTGTTAAAAATGGTTGAAGTAGAACAGCTATGCGTCGCAATGTTTCTGCTAAGTGATTCATCACATGACCAAGCTCACCTTTTCTAGCTTCATCCTTCGCCAACATCCATGGTTGTGTTTCATCAATGTATTTATTCGTTCGGCTAATTAGCTGCCAAATGGTTGAGAGCGCAACTGAGAATTCCATCTTCTCCATTGAATCTTGGTATTTTAAAATAGTCTCATGGTTTAGTGAGAGTAATTGTTGGTCAAACGTACCATCTGATCCTTTATACGTTGGAATTTCACCATCAAAATACTTATTAATCATCGCAACTGTGCGATTTAGCAAGTTCCCGAGATCATTTGCCAGATCAAAATTGATTCGCTCAACAAAGCCCTCTGGTGTAAAAATGCCGTCAGAACCAAATGGAACTTCTCGTAGTAGATAATAACGTAACGCATCAAGACCGTAACGATCAATTAACGTCACTGGGTCCACGACATTCCCTTTAGATTTAGACATTTTACCGTCTTTCATTAATAGCCAACCATGAGCGAATACCTTTTTCGGTAGCGGTAGATCTAGCGCCATCAACATAATCGGCCAGTATATCGTATGAAAACGAACGATTTCTTTACTCATTAAATGAACATTAGCTGGCCAAAATTGTTTGAAACGTTCATCATTTTCAGAACCGTAGCCAAGTGCAGTAATGTAGTTTGATAATGCATCAATCCAAACGTACACAACATGCTTCGGATCACCAGGAACTTTCACGCCCCAGTCAAATGTCGTTCGAGATACTGCTAAATCTTCAAGACCTGGTTTGATAAAGTTATTGATCATTTCGTTTTTACGTGATTCAGGTTGAATGAATTCTGTATTATCTTCGTAATACTTCATCAAACGCTCAGCGTATTTTCCCATTCTGAAGAAATACGACTCTTCACGAACCTTTTCAACGGGGTGACCACTATCAGGGCTGTTCCCGCCTATAACATTACCTGCTTCGTCCAGTTTTTTATCAACAAGTTGCGTTTCCGTGTAAAACGTTTCATCAGGAATCGAGTACCAACCTTCGTATTCACCTAAATAAATATCACCTTGGTCCAAAAGCTGTTTGAAAATTTTCTCAACTACTTCTTTATGTCGTGTTTCCGTTGTACGAATAAAATCATCATACGATATATCCATTTTATTCCACAACTTTTGGATACCTTCAACGATTTCATCTACATACAGTTGAGGAGAAATCCCTTTTTCATTGGCTTTCTCTTGGATTTTCTGACCATGTTCATCCGTTCCAGTCAGATACATCACATCAAAACCACGTAATCGCTTGTACCTCGCCATCGCATCGCCAGCCACCGTTGTATAGGCGTGACCGATGTGCAACTTACCACTCGGGTAATAAATAGGGGTCGTAATGTAAAAAGTCTTATTAGACTGACTCACCGAAAATCCTCCTCACGTCGCTTCTCATTTACCGTCAGAAAACCAGTTCCGACACGCATTCATATGCTAAAAAATATACCCGAAAACAAAGGTTAATGCAACTAAGAAAAGTAAGCAACTCGTTACCCTACAAGTCAGCGTGCCTTCTAACCTCGAGGGGCTAGCTGCTGTAGCTAAGCGGCTCGGAACAATTGGCCAATGTGTTATATAAAATAATAAATGAACGAGGGGTTCAAAACGTTGATTATCAAACAGAGGCACAATTAGAGAAAAATATGATCGGGCAACTGACGAGACAAAGGATGAAACAGTGCAATTATCAGATTATGATGTGCTGGTTAAAACATCCGAACCCAAGTCAATCGGTTTAATGAAAATTCGGACTTGCTACCAAACAACCTCGACCAAAAACCATCCTTTTTTCCCTCAGCAGCTGAAGCAATCTGTATGATTGATTTTCGTGTTAGTCCCTTTCCTCAAGCGAATGGAAGTGTTTGATAAGAAAAAAAAGCATAAAACAAATAAAACAAAAAACGGTGAGCACTCAAATGACGAGGCCCAACGCTTTTTTTACAAAAAATGAATCGAAAAATCTAAATCGGCTTTTAAATGCTGCCGCATCAGTTTTTCAGCTTTATCCGTATCGCACTGCTTAATGGCATCGTAAATCTCTTGGTGCTCATCGATTAAAAAAGGACGCTTATGATAGA
>NZ_JBFMIA010000152.1:0-273 GCF_040801915.1 Jeotgalibacillus marinus
GCCTTGTTGGAGTAGGTGTGGCCTTGTTGGAGGAAGTGTGTCACTGGGGGAGGACTTTGGGATTTGGAAAGTCCATGCCAGGCCCAGTCTCTCTCTCCCTGCTTGTGGATCAGGACTGCTATAGCTCTCAGTGACTTCTCCAGTACTATGCCTACTTGCCACCACACTCTTTGCCATGATAATAATGGACCTCTGAAAATATAAGTAAATGCTTTCCTCAGTACTCATGGCAGCTCAAAATGATCTGTAACTAAAGGATCCACTGAATGGCCT
>NZ_JBFMIA010000153.1:0-273 GCF_040801915.1 Jeotgalibacillus marinus
CGACGTTGATGATCAGTCCGATGTCGCCAGCTTTGACTATCTGCTGCTCGCGAGCGTATTGTAGCGCATAGGGCAGAGATGAGGTAAAAAGATCTTTGCCACCATGGGCTATATCCACGAATTTTTCCTTGCCTATCTTCATTTCACTGCTCAAGCGCGAGATAAATGTCGAAGAGATTTGGGGTGGGAAAAAGGCCTTGATTGAGGAGATAGCTACATTCTCAAGCGCTAACAGCTCACCAATTGTTTCGTTAATGCACTTCAGGTAATAGT
>NZ_JBFMIA010000154.1:0-272 GCF_040801915.1 Jeotgalibacillus marinus
TCAGTCGCGCGAAGAGGGCGAAACCGACCGCGAGCGTCACGACGACGATCCCGAGGACGGCCAGCAGGATCCGGGCGGCCAGCGTCCTGCCGAGTCGCGGCATCCGTGCCTCCGCTCCTGCCCGGCCACGGGCCGTGGCGCCGTGGTCCTCGTCGTCGACGCCCCCGTCGGCGTCGCCACCCAGCATGGCTGAGCAGATTGCACAAAACCATCTCTATCGCGGCTATCGGCGGCAACGATCACAAGCATTCCGGCCCGAGACGGCCTGCTCC
>NZ_JBFMIA010000155.1:0-272 GCF_040801915.1 Jeotgalibacillus marinus
ATGAGGACAAAAGTAAGGTTAAACAAGGAGATGTAATTACTCAGGAAAGAGCTAACGAATTATTCCAAAACATTGTCAATGAATTTGCTAGTGGAGTTAAAAAATTATTAGCAAAAGATATTAATGAAAATCAATTTTCTGCCTTGGTTTGCTTTGCTTATAATGTCGGGACAGGCAATTTAAAACAATCTACTCTACTCAGGAAAGTTAATAATAATTCTTTTGACGTGACCATTTCTAATGAATTTATGCGGTGGAATAAAGCAGGCGGT
>NZ_JBFMIA010000156.1:0-272 GCF_040801915.1 Jeotgalibacillus marinus
GGCTCATGGAAGGGCGGAATCCGGCGGATTGCAGCGCATGGCGATACTCGGTCGAAGCATATTGGGTGCCGCGATCGGAATGATGGATCAAGCCGGCGCCAGGCCTTTGTCCCTTGATCGCCATTCGTAGGGCGGCAAGCGGCAATTCGGTGCGCAGATGGTCTTCCATCGCCCAGCCCACGATACGGCGGCTGTACAGATCCATGATGGCAGCCAGGTACAGCCATCCCTGGCCGGTCGGGACATAGGTTATGTCGGCGAGCCAGATCTGG
>NZ_JBFMIA010000157.1:0-272 GCF_040801915.1 Jeotgalibacillus marinus
CGGCAAGGATAAGCCGAAAGATGAGCGCACGCGCAACTGGACGATTATCGTCTATGAGGATTCAGCGCCGGACAACTGGCGCGATATCGTGGCCGGTCTGCACGTTCCGGCATTCATAAGCCCATACCACGATAAGGACGTGAGGGCTGACGGGTCACCCAAAAAGCCGCATTGGCACGTGGTCTTGTGCTTTAAGGGCAAGAAGTCGGTCGGACAGATTCAGGCTATCAGCGACCAGCTGTCAGGCGTGCACGTGGATTGGGAGCATTGCG
>NZ_JBFMIA010000019.1:0-42179 GCF_040801915.1 Jeotgalibacillus marinus
ACAATCTCCATTAGTTGAATTATTTTTTTGGCTCATTAACTATCCTCCTTTCTTTGAAACTTTCTTACCCTCTATAGTATTCTGCATACGGCATTCGTGTATAGGCGTATATAAAGTCATATAAAAGATTTTTTATAACAAAAATGGAGTGAAGTAACCGTATTGCTAACTGAACTGCTGTTTAAGTTTATACCATTTTCATCATTCTCATTAGAGGTGTTTCCTTTAATTATGTTGCTATCTGAAGAGGATAATAATAAAATCCCATTAGCCCCATTCTCATTGACGATGCCTCAAGATTGGAAAATTTATAAGACTCAATTACAAAAGCTGTTGGGCAGAAGAAGACTAGACACCGGATGGAAAAAACTAGTTGAATGCAATTATTTGGTTGGATTTAGTTGCTCCATAGAAGGGGAACAAGGAGACTAGATGAAGCATACACACAAGACCAGTTTAATAAGGGGAGGAAAAAACTAAACCAACCAACGTAAAATGAAATGGTCGATAAATGATCTATTGTCACTCACTTTAATTATGCTGGAGAATCCTTTATAATTTTCGCATAGACACACGTATCAATTAACTCATTTGTTTCTTCATTAATCCCATTATTCTCTAAAATTCCGTCTAATCCAAATCCCAATTTTTCCGGAATGGCACGACTTCTATCATTTTTAGTGTCGCAACGAATTTCAATTCTACGAGCATTCAGTACGCCTATCGCAAAATCTGCAATTCCTTCCACAGCTTCTGTCATATATCCTTTTCCACTAAAACGGCTATCAATCCAATAACCAATTTCAAACTTAGGTACATTCCAATCGATTCTATGTAATCCAGATGATGCGACAAATTGACCTGTGTCTTTTAAAAACACGTGCAATCGTAAGTCTTCTCTTGCTAAAAATTTAACATATGAATCTCTTATATTCGCCTCTACTTCTTCTATTGTTTGCTCTTTAGAAGCAAAGGGAAGCCATGGTTTTAGTTCATTTTTTGAAGCATTTATCGCCTCATAAACAACTTCACCATCACCGGGTTTCGCTGCACGTATAAGTAAACGATTTGTCGTAAATTCATCTGGAAAATCAAGTAATAATAGATTCAATGAACATACCCCCACTCTAAAATGATGATCTCAAAAAGCTGAACCAACTTTGGAGACAAGGCAGTTTTGCCCGCTCCAGCTGGTCCGGTGGTTTCATTTGATTACACTATTTTTCATGAACTACAGACTAACTCGCTCTTCACTCCAGTCCCACAGCTCCTCAGCCACCCGCTCATCCTTAGCTTCAGCAGACACATCGGTTTCTTTCATTTTATAAAAATACTTTCCTGTTACATTACTAACCTCATCGCTCGTAGCAAGGTGAATGGCCGTACTCGCGCCTTGAGCTGGTGTGAGGTAAAATGGTTTGAGCATCCGAGTGAACAATCGACCAAACTCCGTTTTACGATCAACACCGATATTCGTCGCAACAGCCCCAGGATGGAGTGCATTTACTGTTACATTCGTGCCTTCTAATCGTTTCGCTAACGCTTTTGTAAATAACACATTTGCAAGCTTTGAACGCCCATACCCTTTGGCTACATTGTATCCCCTTTCAAAATGAGGATCCTCAAAGTCCATTTTCCCCCATTTGTGTGCCCCGGAACTAACAACCACAATTCGTCCCGCTTCTGCCCGTTTGATTTCATCTAACAGCAAGTTTGTTAGTAAAAAGTGTCCAAGGTGATTCACACCAAGCTGCGATTCAAATCCGTCATTCGTTACTTGTCTTTTAAACGATATCAGACCAGCGTTATTCACCAATACATCCAGATGATCAAACTTTTCTTTAAATGCAGCGGCAAATGCTCGAATACTCTCCATTGAACCAAGATCAGCATTCATTAACGTGATTTCCTGCGAACCACTCTGTTCTTTTGCAGAAATCCAAGCCACCTTCCCTCTGCGGGGATCTCTACAAAGCATCACTACATGCATCCCTTGTTTGGCTAACTCTACTGCCGTTACCAATCCCATTCCAGAATTAGCTCCCGTTACTAACGCAATTTTCATTCCAATCACCTCTTGAAATTAGTATACAGGTTTTAGGTAAGAGGTAGAAGAAGGAAACCCAGGAAAAAACACCATACCCTCTTCGTTCAGTCCCCCTAGCCACCAATTGATGAATCTCCTTGAACTCAAAATAAACCAAAGAAAAACAGCCAACCCACCGGCTAGCTGTTCTCATCACTTCCTATAATCCTGCCGCAACCTCATCCACCATTCCTTGCACGGAAGTCAAGCCACCATCCGAATAGTACCAGTAGCTTGCGTCTAGATAAACGATATGATCATCTTGGGAGGCAGTGGTTTGTTCCACAAGCTCATTTTCCAAGTATTGCTTTGCAGAGGATGATTCGCCACCGACAAGTCCATCTTTGTCCACAACGAACAAGTATTCAGGGTTTTCCTCTACAATATATTCATACGAAATATTCTGACCATGCGTTGATTCGTCAATGGTGTCATCCAATGGCTTGAAGCCTAACACATCATAAATCATCCCAAAGCGTGAACCCGCTCCGTACGCACTTATTTTTCCATCGACCGCTAAAGTCACTAACGCACTTTTATCTTCAGCTGCAACTTCCTCATGTAGCTCATCAATCGATGCTTGAACAGCTTCTAACTGGTCTGCGGCTTCCTCTTCTTTGTCAAAAATCCCTGCTACTGTCATCACGTTTTCTTCAAATGACTCCATGTAGCGCGTCGTATCTAGACCCATGTAGATCGTTGGAGCAATGTCCGTGAACTCATCATACATGTCCGATTGACGCCCTGAAATAATGATCAGGTCTGGATCCATCGCATTAATGGCTTCAAAATCAGGTTCCTTCAACCCACCAACATTCACGTACTCATCATCTATATAGTGGGACAAATAGTTTGGGACTTTTTCATTTGGAGTTTTTGGTATTCCAGCCACCTCGACATCCAGTGAATCAAGTGTATCAAGCGTTCCGTAGTCGAATACGACAACCGTTTCAGGATTTTTTTCGACTGTCGTTTCACCCAGCTCGTGTTTAATCGTGATTTCTTCTTTATTATCATTAGTTGCATCTGACCCTGTCGAATCGTCCGTACCACAAGCGGCTAAAGTTAACGTTAGAGCTGCAATTGGTAAAAGAAATGTGTTTTTTTTCATCTTCTAGTTCCACCTTTATTAAGCGTAGTACACGCAAATTTTATTGTTGCATATATTTTCAATCTCGATATCCATCTCATAAATTTCTTTTAATACGTTTGACTGTATGATTTCTTGCACCGTTCCCTCACGCACCACTTTTCCGTCTTTCATCGCAATGATTTGATCGGAATAACACGAAGCAAAATTAATATCATGAATGACAATTGCCACCGTTTTTCCCCTTTCATCCACAAGCTTTCGAAGGACCTTCATCATTTGAACCGCATGTTTCATATCCAAGTTATTCAACGGTTCATCCAGCAAAATATAATCCGTGTCCTGCGCAATGACCATAGCTAGATAAGCTCGCTGCTTCTGCCCGCCACTCAGCTCATTTAAATAGGTGTCCTGCAAATCGGTCAATTCCATGTAGCGAATCGCTTCTTCCACATGCTTGTCATCTTCTTTCGTCAATTTCCCTTGCGAATACGGAAAACGGCCAAACGACACAAGCTCCTTAACCGTTAATTTCAGCGTGACATGGTTAGCTTGTTTTAAAATGGACACTTTTTTTGCTAACTCGTTGCCTCGACATTTCGCCACATCCAGCTCATCAATCGTGATTTCTCCTCCGTCAGACGTAAGCAAGCGACTTACCATGGAAAGTAGTGTACTTTTCCCCGCACCATTTGGCCCGATCAACGAGGTGATTTTTCCTTTTTGAATGGTAATCGAAACATCTTCCACGACCTTCTTTTTACCAAAAAGCTTGAACACATTTTTCGCTACAACCATTTACGATCGCTCCCTTAGTAATAAATAGAGGAAATACACCCCTCCGACGAAATTGACAATCACACTGAGTGTCGTGGCAAAAGTGAACACTCGTTCCACAAGCAGCTGTCCACCTACTAACGCAATGATGCTGATAAAAATGGAGGCTGCAAACAAATACGAATGGCGGTACGTTTTCATCACTTCATACGTCACATTCGCCACTAGCAATCCAAGAAACGTAATCGGTCCCACAAGCGCTGTCGCAATGGAAATGAACACGGCAATAATAAGAAATAAATGCTTCACAACCCGATCGTAATCCACACCTAGGTTGACCGCCTGATCCTTCCCCAATGCAACAACATCTAAGTATTTCAAATAAGGCAACATCCATATGACACCTAGTGCAATCGCAATCAAGCCAATCCACACAAGATCCGTGTGAATGTTATTAAAGCTCGCGAACATCTTATCCTGCACCCTTAAAAACTCATTTGGATCTAACAGCACCTGCATGAAGGTTGAAATACTGGAGAAAAACGTCCCAAAAATCAAGCCAAGCAGCAACAGAAAGTAAATATTCGACTCTTCCCGTTTAAATAAAAGCTTATATAACAAACCAGAGAAGACAACCATCACCGCAACCGTAATCATAAAATTCACATTGCGATTCATAATCATCACACTGCCTGATCCAATGATAAAAACGAGTGAGGTCTGTATCAACATGTAAAGAGAATCTAATCCTAGAATACTTGGCGTTAAAATTCGGTTATTAGTAATCGTTTGAAAAATGACGGTTGAAACTGCAATCGTCCCACCTGTTATGACCATCGCAAGAATCTTCATTCCTCTGCGTGGCATAATGTAATCCCAATTCCCACCAGCGTTTGTCAGCATATAAATGCCAATGAGTACAAGCGACAATACAGCTAAAATAAATACTTTCCATTTAAGATTCATGAGACTTTCTCCTAATCAATAAATAAGCAAATATCCCACTGCCAATGACACCAACCGTCAGGCTAATAGGCAATTCATATGGATAAATCACAATACGGCCAATAATGTCGCACACGAGCACAAAAAGGGCTCCAAGCAAGGCAGTATGCGGAAGATTTTTTTTCAAATGATCTCCTTGATAAATGCTGACGATATTAGGAATAATCAACCCAAGAAAAGGAATCATCCCAACTGTCAGTAACACGGAGGAAGAAACAAACGCCACAATCACAAGCCCAATGTTAACCACCGTTCGGTAATTCAACCCTAGACTCGTGGAAAAATCCTCACCCATTCCCGCAATCGTAAACTTATTTGCAAATATGTAAGCAAGCACCATGACAGGAATACTCGCATACATCAGCTCATATCGTCCGGATATCACGAGTGAGAAATCACCCTGCATCCACACAGTCATGTTCTGAATTAAGTTATTTTTATACGCAAAAAAGGTTGTAATGGAGCCAATTATATTACCAAACATTAATCCAACAAGTGGGACAAAAATGACATCCTTGAACTTAATACGATCAAGAATTTTCATAAATACAAAAGTTCCTAGCAAAGCAAAAAGAAATGCAATACCCATCTTTTGCAATGGGCTAGCTGCTGTAAAAAGCATCAACGAAACAAGAACACCGAGTCGTGCAGAATCCATCGTCCCCGCTGTCGTCGGTGACACAAACTTATTTCTCGTCAACTGCTGCATAATCAATCCGCACACACTCATACTCGCTCCCGCAAGTAAAATGCTAATCAGGCGAGGAATCCTGCTCACCCAAAATATATGAAGCTGGTCTTCTGATAAGCGGAATAAATCAAGCGGAGAAATCGCTGACACTCCAACAAACAAAGACCCAATTGAGAAAAGAACGAGTGCACTGGCCAGATATCGTTTTTTCATAATGGAAACCTAACTTTCTGTAAAAAATAGATTAAACAACGATAAAGAGAATCATTCTCAATAAAGATTAAAAAAAAAGAAAACCTCTCTTTTCTTGCCTACATGTAGATACTAAATGAAAACCATTCTCAGCGCAAGTATTTTTAGAAAAATATTTTTCTCTAGTTCATAATCAAGGTGGATATCGAAGGCTGTGAAGAGGGTATCCGCGGATATGGGCCCGATATCGAAGGTTACTCTACACATATCCGCGGTTCATGATAAATTTCCTACTCAAGTGTAAAGATATCTTTACACCCCCAATAGTTTTTATTATATTAAACGTAAAGATATCTTTACGTTTTGATTGGAGGGGTTTTTAATGCCAGTGATTAACCACATCAAAGAAATCAGGCAAAGAAAAGGCATTACACAAGTAAAAATGGCAGAAGATCTCCAGATCACTCGACAAACTGTAAATGCAATTGAGAAAAACAAATACAATCCTAGCTTGGAGCTAGCACTAAAATTGATCGCATATTTCAACGTGCCTATCGAAGAAATGTTTTATCTAGATCACAGAAAGGAGAAATGAGCGTGAAAAAACGATTTCAAGTGTTGATTTATATATTCATGTATGGAAGCATAGTGGCTGGCGCAATTTTAGGACTTTACCTGGTCGAGAGAGTAGAAGGTCCTGGTTTTGTTGACTATCATTTGGTCATTCCCATGTTAGTAGGGATCATTGGTGGAGCGGGTGTCCCCTTTTGCATTTCACTTTGGAACAAGAAGCGAAATAAAAAAGTGCCTGAAGTAGACGAACGCGTAATTTCACTATTACGAAAATATTTTTTAATTGTTCTTTATATCGTGTTGATCGGCAGCGGATTCGCTTTAGTTACCTTATATAGTCTAGGCGTGCACTCAATTGAAACGGGTATGTTAATAGCGGTCCTGTCCGGGTTGTACTCACTTATAGGGTTGGGTTTCCTTATAATAAAACGTCTATAGGAAGAACTATAAGAACTAAAAAAGTGTTCATTTCACCCTTCAATCTTCACGATCCGGTGGAATAAACACTTTTTACTTTTTTATCAATTAACTCAAACCGCTCACAAACGACCAGGATATCATCTGAGAACGTACGTCCAACTTGTTCCAACTCTTTCTTGAAGAACGTTTCATGCGCTTCTTTCCAATAGCGATACGTACGATCCCCTTCCCCCTCAGCAATCGCGAAGTCTTCAGGAACCTCGTTCATCGGCATAATCGAAACGTCTACTGTTTTGATTATTGCTAACGGCTCATCTTTACTACTCAAAATAATGCTATAGTCATTCACCCTAGGTAGCGGTTCATTTTCCATCTCGTAAAAAATATACCCTGAACATGTTGCTGTTTTAATCCTATCCATCACTAGTTGTGCAAGATCATCTGGCTGCGCGCCAAATTGCCAGGAAGTAACGGATGCTGGTCGTGGTTTCTCTCCCCAATACGTTTCCCAATATTGCTTTGCTAATTCATTCATGGATTTCATCCTCTTTTTTCCATCGTAAACTGTATTCTATCACAAGTGTAATGGTGATTTCTGTATATTAAATTTTTATGTTTTGTTTTATCGGCGTTTAGCCCGCTTTTATCGAAGCTTGTCCGGCATTTATCGAAGCCGCTCCCACACTTATCCGCAGGTTTGCATATTTTATCGAAGTCTATCTACACTTTATCCGCACATCATGACAAAAGACCTATACTCAATCTTCTATTTTTGCAGAAACAATACCAATTAATACGCCTAAAAGTGCACCCGTTGCTACTTCGATTGGTTGATGTCCGAGAACTTCATTCAGCTGTTTTTCACGTTTCACGTATTGTAAACTAGGATAGTCTCCTGAAATTTCTTCAATATTATCGTCCAGTTCATTTACTAGTCTAGCGATCTCCCCAGTATGACGTCTAATGCCCTGCGCATCATACATAACGATCGTCCCAAAAACGACAGCAAGAGCCGTTTCCGTATGTCGTGTTCCTCTATTGGCTGCAACATAAGAGGCAAGCGATGCAACACCTGCTGAGTGTGAGCTCGGCATGCCACCTGTCTCAAAGATCTGCTTCCAATCCCATTTCCCCGTTACTTTTTTGTGTGTGAGTATCTTAAGACCTTGAGCAATCCCAATGGCAGATAGCGCTGTCACAATTCCACGATTCATTATCTTCACCCTCAATTCCTTATACATGTGTTGATACAAATTCACCTTTTTACGTCTAATCCCCAACTCGAAAATAACCAGTCCACATATCAACAATTCATCTCTTGATTATTCCCACGTTAAAAGCATTTTAAAAGGTGGTGGTGACATTTGTTCTATTCGTAAAATGGTGATCGAGGGGATTAATGCGTGTTCTGTTCGTATTTATGCACAATTAAAAAGACACCTGTTCTGGTAGATGGTAAGAACCACATGTACAAGAAAGGTGCCTTCTAATCATCTGATGCAATCATGCGGAACAACGCACGAAAGTGATCAAGGATGCTGTATTATTGATCAATTCAATCACTATATTGGTTGGACAAAGTTGACTTCCATGGCTGCTTACCATGACAACGATCTCATTCTCGCGGAACATGGTGTCTTGCCCATGAAGACAACCGTAAAAATTTTGTCATTTAATTGCGATAACTTAATTTAAACAATCTATCACCAAGCCGGCCCTTAGTCACATTATCTACGCAGCTTCTTTGATGTTTTCAACAGCTTCTTTAATATGCTTAACTGAATATGAAATTCCCATGGCAGCACCGAAAAGTAATACTGATAAAATTAAATATCCTGAACCTGCACCAACAATGTCTATACTGATCGTGAAAATGGCAATTAAGATCACACGGATGACTAGTGAAAGTAAATCTAAAGTTATCATTACTCTCCCCATTAGATTTTTAGGAACTATTTCCATAAAAATAGTTTGACTTATTAATCTAGTTGAAGATACAGTCCACCCCATAAATAAATACACAAGGACAAAAGCCCATCCTTTAAGAATTAAAACCATCCCAATTAAAGATATTGAAAATAAAGTTATATTCGTAATTAGGAAAGTGAATTTACAGATTTTTGTTAATATGCGTGTAACGAGAATCCCAGCTAATACAGCTCCTAAAGCATAAGTTATTTCTCCTGAAGAAAAAACACTTACATTTTCTTGTAAATCAATATTAACAAATGCTGGAGCTAATAGATTTCCAACCATAAAAACAACGAACGGAGTAAAAACAGATAACCCAAAAATTATAAAACCTTTCATATTAATGATGAATTTAAGTCCTTTAGTCAATTCTTTATACGAATTTTTTTTAGTCTTCTTATCTTCGTTAACTGTAAATGAATATTTTAAAGGAATTAATAATAAAAAAGCAATTAAATAAGTTATCGAGGTTATGATAAATACAGTATGTAGACTATACTGCACTAATATAAAGACCGCAAACACACCAGCCATTACTTTTACAACCTGATTTTGTACTTCTAAAACACTATTAATTTTTTGATATTTCTTTGGTTTAAATGTTTCTTGAACTAGTGCATATTGAGCTGGAAAGTATATTTGTCGTATAACCATCGATACTACATAAATAATAGTTAGAACTGATGTAGAATAACTTCCCCAAAATATACCCCAAAGTGAAAAAAAACTAAGGATAACTGCACCTGAAAAATTTGCTGTTAATAATATTTTTTTTCTAGAGTACTTATCTATATATATCCCTATATATGGACCAATTAGGATCATTATTGCGGTAGAGAATAATATAGTTATACCGAGTGGGCTTGCCGTTCCAGTACTCTCAACAATGTTCCAAGAAATACCGATAAGTACCATCCCTTTGCCCACACTTGAAAATAGATTAGCTAATATTAATGTTCTCAAAGTATTATTTGTAAAAATCTCACTCAAACAAAAAACTCCCTATTCCCTCAACATAACAAACTCTACCAACATTTATATAATTATCTGTAAATAAAAAGGCAAACTCCATCAATTTCACTCTCCATCTTCATCACCGATTACATCTTTCTTAATGCCGTCCTAAGTGGGATTAAAATGTAGCAGAAATACCTACATTCCAATGTTAGATAGCGCTAGATTTTTCCGTATCTGCTTGCGATATGTCACTTGGCATTTCTCCTTCAAAGTGTTCGGAAACTGCCCACTCATATTTATTCCAGCACCACATGTGATTAGGAGCTTCACGAACTGTTTCATACGTCGTTTATAGTCGCCGTCAACATAGCTGTCAAAAAAAACCCACAGTATAACCAAAGTTGAAAAGACTTAAAATATACTTTTTCTACTCGTAACTACCTCCATAATTAATGCCTCCTTATTTTTTGGTTTCTTGTTCTCATTCTTATTTGCCACCATTAATTTTTCGTCGACGGTGGTAAGATAAAAAAGAACACCACACAAAAGAAAGCGCTTTCTAAAAACAGTTTAGCACAATTTTTCAACTATTTTCTCATTAAATATCCAAAGATGGATTACATTCCATCATGGAAAAAAACACACTCGTATTCCGAGTGTATTTCCATGGAGTGAGCATAGAAAAGTTGTGGGTACCATTCGTTCACCAGCCTTCGACATATGATTATTTTCGTAGAGATTTTTTGGAAAAACCTTTGCCTTAATCATTTGTTATAAAATACGGAAATCCTCTCAGCGAAACTTAAATTTCCATAAAAAAACACACCCGTATTCCGAGTGTATTGTCAGTAAGCATGACGCCCAACCTCTTTATTTCCCCCTCAATAGCTGCATGCGCTCATTGAATAAAGTCGGATACGATAAAAATCCAAGCATGACACTTGTGACGGCGGCGGTTGTTAATAGTAGAAACATAACAAGTAGTTGGAATTGTACCGCTTGAACAGGGTCCGCACCTGCAATGATCTGACCACTCATCATCCCTGGTAATTGAACAAGACCCACTGTTTTTTGACTTTCGATTGTCGGGATCATGCTCGCTTTTATGGCATTCATCAGCTGTGTGTGAATCGCTTGTTTCGGTGTTCCACCGAGTGAGAGAATTAGTTCTGTTTCATCTTGATGCGTTTCCACTTCTGCTGTGAATCGATTGAGGAACAAAATGGAGAGCACCATGGAGTTTCCGACGACCATACCGCTTATGGAAATAATGTATTGAGCTGTCGCGGGTATAATGTTGAACCCAATCAAAATACTCTGCGTCAGTACTTCAACAAACACTAAGGTTATCCCCACTTTCCAAGTGATCCCTCTAATCGATGCGCCTTTTTTCTGCGCATTATGAGTAGCGACGCCGATCATCAAGGCTACCATTAAAAAGATGTAAACCAAACTTTCAGTGTCAAAAACGAATTTCAGAATGTAACCGACTGCTAGAAGTTGAATAATGGAGCGGATCGTCGCAATGATCGTGTCTTTTTCCAAGTCTAAACGAAGTGTTTTCGATAAAATAATCGGAATAAGAACGAAAATAAGAGTAATGGATAACGTTAAAAAACTCATTCCACTTCTCCTTTCACAAACCGCTTCACTTTGTCATTTACAGGTGATTTCAGCAAGTCACTTTTCCCTGTCTCGATAACTTCCCCGTCCATCATGACCCATGTATAGTTACCAATTGTCAGCGCCTGTTGTAAATTATGAGTAATCCAAATAATAGTCGTGTTGTACTTACGGTTGATTTTTACAATAAGTTCTTCGATTTCCTGCAATGATGTCCGGTCTAGCGAAGACGTGATTTCATCGAGCAATAAGATTTGAGGACGGTTAACGAGTGTTCTTGCAATCGATACTTTTTGCCGCTGTCCACCAGACAAATCCCTGATGTTCCGAGACAAAAACTCTTCATCCAAACCGACATCGTGTAATAATTCCTTTGCCTCATC
The DNA here is from genome assembly GCF_040801915.1 of Jeotgalibacillus marinus. Lineage (NCBI taxonomy): Bacteria > Bacillati > Bacillota > Bacilli > Caryophanales > Caryophanaceae > Jeotgalibacillus > Jeotgalibacillus marinus. The sequence continues at coordinate 11,769 of NZ_JBFMIA010000019.1, forward strand.
TTCGGGTAGTTGTTTACCTTGCAGCTCCAAAGGCAATGACAGGTTTTTCATCACGGTGCCGTTAATCATCGGTGCACTTTGTAGTGCCATTCCGACAAGCCTGCGCAATTCCACTGGTTCATAACTGCTAATCATTTTATCCTTAATATAAATTTCTCCCGAATCAGACGACAGGAGACCATTACATAATTTGAGCAATGTGGTTTTCCCTGCCCCTGATGGACCAACCAAAGTAGTGATTTTACCCTCGGGAAAAGATCCCATAATCGTGTTTAAAATAGGTCGACCTTCAACAGAGTAGTTAACATGATTAAAATGAATGGCAGGTTTATAGCTCGTTTTCATCTATTTCACATCCTTATTGGAAACAAAACAGCACACAGGCGCCATTTCTATTTTTCCCATTTTTCGTCGAGCAAATTCTTTATTCGTTTACTATGACGTTTTTCTTATTTATAATAATTATCATTTAATATAATATACCATTAAATAGAATAAAGTGCAACTTAATTGAGAATTAATTGTTTTAATTGAGAATAATAATCACTATTAACCATTTGTTAAAAAGCTTACCGGGTTTATTTATTATACAAACGATAATTATTATTAACAATAAACACCTCCACCATAAACATGAATTCATATAAGGAAAAAGGTTCTTTTTTATCACCTCTAAATACTGCCCAACACCGGAGTTACTTTAATCCTTACGACTGCATACAATCACAGCAAATTAGCCGAACCTTTTTCACGCAGAGACGTAGACTAATAACAAATAGTTTTTATTATCATGATTGTTATTACTTGATGAGGATATTGATGGATAGAAAAAGTGAAATGGTGCGATCGAACTCATGGCTTACTAGCCTGTTTGTTGAACAAATGATATTTTGAAAACTGATTAAGGAGTGATTTGAATGGAAATATGGATTCCCGTTATCGTTGCTATTGTTAGTTCTTTGGTTTCTTATTTTTCCGCTGTTGCCAAAGGAGAAAGTGATTTAAAGGCTTTGGAAATTCAGCATCAATCAGATTTAGCGAGACTGGCTAGAGAACAAAAACATGACTTAGATAATCAAAATGCAAGTGAAATTGAACGGGTTGAAAAAATGCTACAAACTGATCTACTAAAAGAAGTAGTAGAGCAATCTATGAAAATGCCTCAAATGCAAAAAGAGGTGAAAAAGGCACTGCTGCATGAAATGCAAGCGAAGAAGTCATCAAAGAGACGAAAACGAGAATAGCCTCATAGCTATTCTTTTTTATTTTGGGAAAGGACAAATTTGAGATAATGTCTGACTGGAACGACATCAGAAGAAATGTAAGTTTTAATCGCGAAAAAATTTATCCGATTTTCTTCACATCCGCTCCACCTAGTTTTCTGTAGGATGAATCATCGTTGCAATCATACCCATTCGCAGTATAAAGATGAACCGAAACACACTCCGTACCTCTTTTGCCGTCTAAATGAACCCGTTCGATTACTAGTCCATTTCTCACAAAACGCTGATATCTTGCTATCAAACTTCGATATAACAAGAGCGAACGCTGATATCGTATGCACAAACTTCGATAAACACCTCGCATCCTTCGATATCCCTCCGCACACACTTCAATTAAACGGTCTCGTATCCGTTAAACTTCTTTCCATAAAAAAAAGCACCGTCCGTGAAAATAAGACAGTGCTCACAAAATCAATCATATTTTTATTGGGCTTAGTGGTCCAACTACACTCGCTTGTTATCCACTCTCCATTACTTTATCCGCATAAACGATCGCTTGATCTAAAAAAATCAGAATCCGCTCATCAATCGGATATAATCCAAGTTCCTCCGATTTTTCTTTCGATTTACGGACCTCCCAAAACTTTTCCATCAATTCTTCATCACCATTAAACGTTTCGTGAGACAGGATCTCTATATCATCGACGATCAATTGAGCTATTTCAGATTGTGGCGTCTCTCCCGTTTGAACACAGAGTTCTATTCTCTTTAATAGGTTCATCCACTTTTTTGTTGTAAGATCATCGTTTTCTAATTTAGGAAGCTGCTCAGCTAAGATTTGATGCTCTTCTTCACTAAAATAGCTCTGCCAATCGCGCTCCTTTTCTTGATTCACCACAAGAGTAAGTAGCGCTTTCCAATCAATTGTTCCTTCAAGTTCTATCGTATGTATTAAGGAGGTAGTCTGTAAAATTGATTGTTCAATTTCAGCTCGTTGCTGTTCGAGAACTGCTTTATGAGCTGTTACTATAGCATGAGTCGATTTTTCCGATAAAATTTTTTTGCTATCTTCCAATGACAGAGATAACGATTTTAATAATAAAATTTTCTCCAACCTTAAAATATCGTCTTCACTGTAAAAGCGTTTTCCGTTCTCATCTTTTCTTGAAGGCGGCACCAGACCGATCTGATCATAGTAACGCAGTGTTCGCACAGAAACATGTAATTGACGAGCGAGTTCACCCGTTGATACCAAGGTCATCAATCTCCCTTCCAAAAAAAGCTTGCAGATGACGTTACGTCACCCAGTAAACTAATTTTACCATATACTTTGGGAGGGATTACGTATGAAAGAAAACCGTTGGACATGGAAAGAATTTATTGTGCTAGTAAGCATGGCAATGATCTTCGTACCTTTAGTCATCGATTGGCAGTTAGCAAGTTGGCTAGACGCTGTTATGCAAAATGATTTGTATAAAGGAACATTGATCGGGCTGATTTTAGCCATTTTATTTACTGGTAGCACTTATTTCATTGCCCTGCGACCCCACGGATATTCGTGGCAAGCCATTGGAGTTGGTTCAGTAAAAAAATCGCAGTGGAAAACCATCGTTTTTTGGACGATAATCTATATTTTTGTTGGTCTCCTATATGTCATTATTTTAGAAGTGATCGGGTTTGGTTCAGCGAACGCGAAAACTGAAGCTGCCGAAGCCAATCTAACACTGTTCGGGTTCATGATCGGTTTTTTATCCGCCGCAGTTATTTCACCGATATACGAGGAATTGTTTTACCGAGGATTTATCTATACATGGCTGCGAAGCCGATTGGGTATTAGGAGTTCCATGTTGATTAGCTCACTCATTTTCACACTCGCCCATATCCCAACCTACAACACCCTCGTACTGAACTTTCTTGACGGTATGGTCTTCGCGTGGGTGTATGAAAAAACAGGGTCCATTGTGTCGAGTATGGTTGTTCATGCGGTGTTAAATGGGATTACTGTTGTGTTGATATTTTTGTTTTAAAAATTCAAGCGGCTGTGGTCTTCCTTACCTATCAAGTATACGATTGGTATATGAATTAACCTTATGACGACTGGAGGAAAGCAACGTGAGTGAAGATTTAAAAGAATTGATCTATCAACTAGAATGCAGCCACTTAAAACCGTCTGTCCGAACGTCTCAAAAGGAACTTTCAGACATCCTAGCAGACGACTACTTTGAATTTGGCAGTTCTGGAAACGCGTATAAAAGAGAAGATTATTCAGGAAAAGCACCACTATTACCAGATCGTCTACTAATCTCCGACTTCGAGATGAATCAGTTATCTAAAGAGACCGTACTGACCACGTACAAAATTAATAATGAAACACGTAACCAAAAGTCTCTCCGCAGCTCCGTTTGGCGTTTTCGAAATGGAAAATGGAAGTTATTTTTTCATCAGGGAACGAAATCTGACTCATTTTAGCCTTTACCTTCCAAACGCAAGATGGACATATATAGCATGTCGCGCAGAATGGTAATTCCCATACGTGTACCTGGTATCAAATTAGACTGCTTTTGTTTAGGGGAGATCTGATCTATTGTGACCGAATACGGATGCACCCTTTCGTATGAAGTAGTTTCCCTTTAATCGGCTGATCTTTGAAGCAATAAAAAATCGTAACCCTGAAGAAGCTAGAGAAGTCATGCATAGGAACTTAAAAGTTGCCATAGATGGCTTAACAAAAAGTTAGTCTTTGAAACAGCTGTACTGACAGTTCTGTACAGCTGTTATTTATGGATTAACATCTCCACTTACCTGTTCAATCTACTAGTTCATTTTTCACAAAACGCCGATATCTTGCTATCAAACTTCGATAAAACAAGAGCAAACGCTGATATCTTATGCTTAAACTTCGATAAACACCTCTCATCCTTCGATATCCCTCCGCAAGAACCTTTTTTATTACTTTAACCTTCCTCATTTTTTACAATTGCTAGAGTTTGATGATCCTCCCATCTCCCATTAATTCTTACATTTTCTTTTGCTATTCCCTCTTTATGAAATCCTGCTTTTTCTAAAACTTTGATTGAACCTTTGTTATGAGGCATGACCCCGGCCTCAATTCGATGAAGTTCCAACTCTTTAAAGGCATAGTCAACAGCAAGTTTCACTGCCTCTGTCATATACCCTTTTCCATTATGTCGCTTGTCTAAACAGTAACCAATCCAACAACTTTGCAAATCGCCTCTGACAACTTCAGATAATGCGATAGTCCCAACTAATTCTTTGCTATCCAATAGGAAGATCCCAAAAGAGTAACCAGTATACTCTTGTACTTGTAAAATATTTTTATTAATTCGTTCAATTTGGCCCTCAAGTGTATAAAACTTCTCACTTCTTAAAGGTGTATACATCTGAAAAAAATCTCTATTATTTAGTTCGAGCTTTAACAAATCCTCCGCATCAGAAAGTTCTGATAGCTCAATCGATATTTGTTGCCTGTTTAACATTCCTTTTCCCCCTTTAGGATCTACCCTTTTATACCTTTCCAAACTGTCCAGCAATCTTTTTCTACAATTTTTTCAGTCGTTGATAGTTGAACATCTATGTAGCCGACCAACTGATGAAGCTCCTCATCCGAAAGTTCATGAAGAATGGAACGACCGGTTCTAGAGCGGATATCCGTTAACAACTCATCTTTTGAAACATACATTTTTCTTGTTTCCCATAGCTTGATTTCTTCAATTGAAGTAAATCCTACTTTTTCTAGAGCACTTACCACTGTTTGACTATCATGTCTTCTGTCCGTTTCAATTTGAGCTAAATGTGGAAACCGTTCGAATATATATCCTCTTATGTGCGTTTGATTTCCTCTAAGCAAACAGTCCTCAGAGGTACGGTCTTGGACAATAATAAGACCATTCTCTCGCAACACTCGATGGACTTCTTTAAAGCAACTCGTTAAATCTTCTATATGATGAATCAAAGCACGTTCCAATACTATATCGGCAAATTCATCTGGCAAGCGGGTATGATCAGCGGGTCCAATTGCAAAATCAACCTGATCCAAGTGAGAGCTATTCGCACGCGCCTCTTCAATCATCACCTCAGAAAAATCAATTCCTGTTACACGCTTGATCCCCATCTCCGCTAAAGCCTTCGTATATATACCTCCGCCACATCCTATATCCACTGCTTGATTTAGCTCGTTGTCACCAATCCATTGCATCAAACATTGCTCCCAATCTTTACTTACTTCTCTTGAAGAATAACTACTTTTTACGTTTGAGTCGTGAAAGTTAATGGCCATTACAATCCCCCCTTGGTCATTTCACTATACTCAGAAAACATCAATAAGAAAATTATATAATCGTTATGATTTTCAATAAGTATTACTTATGCCATTTGCCTCCAACCAATCTTTGAACAACCTTAATAAATTCACTGCCCTCTTTTGATCCTTTTCTTTTTAGTAAATAAGTTGCCGAAGATGGAAGGTCAATCTGGTCCTTGGATATTTCAAGCATTCTGCCTTCTGCCAATTCTCTTCGAACGACAGAGCGCGGCAAGATCGAAAAGCCAATTCCTTCTTCAATAAATCGTTTTGTGACATGAACTTGGGAGACTTTCATAGTCCGGGTAAAGGGATATCGATTTTTCACTTCTATTAATACTGACTCCCAATATTCAGGGTGATTGTGGGTCAATAAAAGCTCTCGTTCCATTAGTTCCTCCAATTCAATAGGGGGTCCATTTTCTAGTTCTCTGCCATCATGTGGCGCAACAATGACGAGTGGCTCCTCATACAATTTTTCACAAGTCAATCCGAGTAGATTCGCCTTCATACTAGACAACCCAAGATCTGCAACCCCTTTCCCCACTTCCTCACTGATCACATCTGATTCGACCGCTCGAATAATGACTTCCGTCTCCTTATGTCCACGCAGAAATGTCTTCACCCAATATGGTAAGTACGTTGAGGCAATCAGAGGTGAGACCGCTAGCGTAAGGGTCTGTTGGTAGCCCTGTCTCAATCGCTCAATTTGCTTGTTTCCTCTCTCCACCTCTTCAATAATCGATTTCGCATGACTAAGAAATTTCCTTCCAGCCGAGGTAAGCGTGACGACTCTTCCTTTTCGTAAAAACAATTCAATGCCCAATTCTTTTTCCAGCTGTTTGATATGGACCGTTACCGTTGGTTGTGATAAATACAACACCTCAGATGTTTTATGAAAATTTTCATAGGTAGCTGCAGAAATAAATGTACGGAGCCAATTGAGATTCATGAATGATTGCCCTCCCTCCTCAATTGATTACAATATATAATCATTATCACATTAAATGAATATTTTTAATAATCAATTTTATCCTATACAATAAACGTACGATAAAAAGGAGAGTGATTTACATGAATACAACTCAATGGAGTAAAGGGCTTGAGGGTGTGATTGCCGCTGAGACAGCAATTAGCTTAGTGGATGGAGAAAAGGGGAAGCTTATTTATAGGGGATACGACGCCAAAGAGCTTTCACTGAATCATTCATTCGAAGAGATTTGTTTTCTTTTATGGTATGGTCGTTTGCCAAGTCACAAAGAATTAATGACACTTTCAAATGCTTTTCGCAACGATCGAGCGTTGCCTGAGCACCTACTACACATCATGAAACAGCTACCTCCAGAAATGTCAATGATGAGTGTGATTCGAACACTTTTATCTGCACTTGAAGACCCGTCTTATCAATGGCCACCTACAATTGAACAAGCGATCCGACTCACGGCCGTCGTACCCACCATCATTGCTACGCGTACCGCCATCCTTAAAGGGAAAGAACCAACAGCACCGCACCTTTCACTTGACCACATTGCAAATTATTTATATATGATTCACGGTACTTCACCATCTTTAGCACATGTAAAAGCCTTGACTACCTACGCTATCCTCACAATGGAGCACGGAATGAATGCATCCACTTTTTCATCCCGTGTGATTGCCTCTACCGAATCCGATTTGATTTCATCTATGACGGGAGCAATTGGAGCTATGAAAGGACCTTTACATGGTGGTGCACCGAGTGAAGTAACGGAAATGTTACATGAAATTGGTACAAAAGAACATACTGAAAGCTGGCTAACTTCTAAATTAGAAAACAATGAAAAACTGATGGGTTTTGGCCATCGCGTGTATAAAACAACTGATCCCCGAGCCGAGGCACTTAGAGAGATAACAGGAAAATTGTCTGAAGAGGACGTTTGGCTAGAGCTTGCTTATCACGTAGAAGAGACTGCTCTTCGTTTACTCGATCAATACAAACCAGGCCGGAAGTTGTATACCAATGTTGAATTCTATGCAGCTGCTGTCTTGAAAGCAGTGGAAATTCCAAACGAATTGTTCACCCCAACCTTCACCCTCAGCCGAATGGTTGGATGGACAGCCAATGTCATCGAGCAATCCATCGACAATCGGATTTTCAGACCACAGTCCCTATATACTGGAGAGATTCCAACACCATAACATGAAAGCGCCCGTTCTTTTATTATGAAAGAACGGCCGCTTTTTTCGCCTTGGTCAGAATTGCTCCAAGCATTGCTATCATAAACTTCTCCACCACCAAAACAAACATATAAACTTCCTGAATTGCCTAGAGGGAATCTATACAGCCACTACAACGGCTGCTAAGGCATACTTTTATTGGAATGCTCGTAATTGCTAACATTTTTAAAAGTTCTTTTATTATCTAAGTTCCTACTTAATTAGAGTTATAAAATTAATTTTTATAAATTTATCTGGGTAATTAGGAATAGACTCAGTACAATAATTGCAAGTACTATTTTACCCACACGGAATAAATTTGCAATTTTTTTTGTCTTAACTTCACCAATAACAAATATGATCCAAAGTGAAATTATACCTAAAGGAAGCAACAAGTGAATGAAAGGCTCAGGCATAAAAATTAATGCACCTGCGATGTATACTAAACTTACTCCTATTACAATGATACCTGTCACGATATTGATCAACACCATGATCCCTCTTTTTTGTTTATTTACCTTTATTAAATTCAATTCAATTGGTTGATAGATAACCCCTAATAATATTTGCGAAAGAGAAATTAACATTAAAGCCATCATGAAAACAACTAAAGAAACATACAAAAGTTTATTATTATATAATCCATCCATTAAAAGGTATCCATAGAAATAAAGGATGTTTAACCAGATTAATAACAGAATTAAACTTAATCGGTGGTTGGCTGATCTAGAGGGTTTTCGTACAAAATAAAGAATTAATAAACTTGAACCAATAATTATCGTCAGCCAAAGGTACGGAAATATTTGTTGAAATGTTAACAGAGAAAAACTAACGATTACAGAAAATAACATTGATATTAAGCTTAAGCTAACTAAAATTGAATTTCTAAAAGGAAAATAAGCATTATTTAATTTTTGAGCAAATTTCTTCTCATCCCCAAAATCTAACTTCGTTTTTTCTTCTGCCTCTTTTTCATTGAATCCTTGTTCTTGGTAGTAAGATTTTTTATCTCTAAAGTGAGTTGCTAACTCTTGTTGTAAATCTTTTCTAGTCGAAGGATTTAATTCAATAAAACTTATTACCTTATCCAAGTAACTTTGTATACTCAACTCCAATCACTCCTCATTTAGTGTAGAAATAATGTTATTAATATCTATCCAGCTTTGCATTTTGTTATGATGAAGATCTTTTCCTTCTTCTGTTATTCTGTAGTATTTTCTCCGTCCACCTTGAGTTTCATCTCCCCAATATGATTCAATATATCCTTTTCTTTCTAACCTCTTTAGTATGGAATACAAAGTACCTTCGCTTAATTGATAGGCCTCCCTGATTTTGTTTACTGTGTTTATCATCATAAAACCATACATATCCTTTTTTCTTATTAATGAAAGGACTATAAATTCTACGCTGCCTTTCCATTGCTCCTTATCCATAATTTCACTCCTTTGGTATTAATATAATGCGTATTACTACGCATTGCAAGGTAGTTTGAGTTGCGTGGTTGTTATAAGGTTATGCAATTCCTTTTTATAGTGTGAAGGGTCAATAATAAAAAAGGAGGGACATACTATGATTACTAAAGCTTCAGTGGTAAATACAGATGAAATAAAAGCTCAATATATTACGTATTGTAAAAAAACAAGAGATGATAATGAAATTTGTATTCGCTGTCTCAGCTTTTTTGCAACCTATGCTGTTTTTTCAAACGGCCAAGCTAGTTTCCTGCATTGTGGATGTTGATAATTTATAAGAAATAACCTAAGAAGCAGCACCTTTTTATTGTAATTAATAATTACAATAAAATAGGTGCTTTTTTACTCGCTAGTATTTATTTGGCATGGTTATTATTTTAGGTTCCTGGGCTTTGTTTAAGTTTAAGGTTAACTGACACAGCAGGATGACGCAGTTTGGAAAGCAGGTGAAGGATTTCAATGTACAGCCAAATGAGGGTTACAAGCAAACCGAATCCTGCATACCATTCAAAGTACTTCACAATGCCGAGCAGGATTGCTTCAACTTCTAATCAAAATTAAAGACGGTTCTATTTCACACAAATTAGATGTTATACACAAATGTTGAATTCTATACAGCTCTAACGATTTGTTCACCCCAACCTTCACCCTCAGCCGAATGGTTGGATGGACAGCCAATGTCATCGAGCAATCCATCGACAATCGGATTTTCAGACCACAGTCCCTATATACTGGAGAGATTCCAACACCATAACATGAAAAGCGCCCGTTCTTTTTTCACAAAAGAACAGGCGCTTTTTTAACAATCGTTATCCATAAAGCGACTCTTATGCTTTGTTTCTCGACATGCGGTTTGCGATTGCTTGTAAAATAAGGACCACGCCAACTAATAGTATCGACATAGCTGCTGCTGTATAATATTCGCCACGGATGATATTTTGGAAAATCGCCAAACTCATCGGTGCCCACTCCGCGGGTGCTATTAAAATAGATATACTTGTTTCTTTTATAACGGTGATAAAAACGAGCAGTGATCCAGCTGCAATACCCGGAAGCATAAGTGGTCCGATAATCGTGATTGCTGCAGTTAAAGGAGTTGCCCCTAGATTAATCGCTGCTTCTTCAATATCTTGTTTAATTGCCCTCATTGTACCCATCGTCGAACGCACCATATAGGGCAATCGTCGAATGGTATAGGCTAAGATGAGTAACAAGGCCGTTCCTGTTAAATGAAGAGGCGCGGTGTTAAACGTTTGAATCAAGGCAATCCCAAAGGCGATCCCTGGCACCACTAAAGGAACAGAGGTGAGAAAATCGAGCTTGGATGAGTTTTGTCTCACCACAAAATAGGAAACAAACGTGGCAATAATGACACTAAGAATTAACGCACCTAATGCCAAAATGATACTGTTTTGAATATTCCCCATCGACGTGGTAAAAACCGTTTGATAATGCTTCAATGTGTATCCAGAAGGAAGAGCATCTTTCCCCCAAGTCGTTGCAAACGATTGGAGACCAATAGATATAAGCGCAAGTAAAGGCACCATCACAATTAACAACGAATAGAGAGAAAGTGAACGTGTTAATAACTTGTTGTCGTTTAATTTCTGTTTCTTTGGTTTGCCTGAAACCGAACCGTAATTCTTTCCTTTTGTAAATAAATGCTGTAACCAAAAGAAGAAAGCCGCCACTAGCACCATCATTACGGTTAGAATCGCTGCTCCACCCCAGTTATAAAAGCCCGCTATTTCTCGATACGCTTCCACAACTAATAGATTCAAATTTTTCGGTGCCAAAATAATAGGTGTTCCAAAATCTGAAAAACTGACGGTGAAAATAAGCAAAAAACTTGAAATCACCCCAGGTATCGCTAACGGAAACGTAACAAAAAGGAATGTAAACCAATTTTTCGCACCTAAATTTAATGATGCTTCCTCGAGCGTCACATCACTGACTTTAAATGCTGCCACAAGTGGCCATAATGCATAAGGAAAGAAGAAGAACACTTGAACCATCACAATTCCTGTCATCGAATACGGATCGATGAACATCCCCTCTCCACCTAGTGAGTGATAAATTTGTGTGACCCATCCCGTACGACCAAACATGATGATGAAGGCATATGCTGAGATGAATGTAGGAATAATTAATGGAATTATGCACAAAGCAGAAATTGTTTTCTTAAAAGGCATGGTTGTCCGAGCAATCCCATAAGCAAGTGGGATACAAATCGTTGTAACAATTACTGTTACCATAAGGCCTAACCACAAACTATTTTTTAACCCTTCAAAATAACCTTTATTACTAAAGATAGCCTGATAATTATCCAAAGACATATTTTTTAATTTTTCCATCGTCGAGTTAAAAATAGCGGGATCTGTAAGAGCACCAAGTAAGTTAACTGGTTCATCTGTAAAACTAACTAAAAATACCGAAAAGAGCGGGAGCAATAAAAACAGAAAGAAAAATAGATAAATAAGAACCTTTATGATTGTTAGGCCATTCAGGAAATTAGCTATTTTTTTCATATTAACAATACCCTTTCGGAGTCAATTACAAGTTTGACAGGGGTACCTTCCTTCAAGATATTCGCACCTGAAGAATACGTTGCATCGGCAACTAACGTATAATCATTTACCTGAATATCATACCGGACAATCGAACCTAAATAAGTAGATACAAGTATTTTCCCATTCATCGTATTATTGAACTCGTTCGAAACATCCGTATCCATTAAAAAAACTTGAATATGTTCAGGACGGATGATCATATCTACTTCTTCTTTTTTGGGATTAGCAATAGAGCGCAATGTGAATCCATTTCCTTGAACAGTCGTTTCGTTCGTATCTCTTTTTATCACCTTACCTTTCAATACGTTGGAAGTGCCAACAAAGTTTGCAATAAATGACGACTTCGGATGACTATATATATCTGTTGGTGTACCAATTTGAATCACTTCACCGTGATCCATTACTGCCACGCGGTCTGCCATGCTCATCGCTTCTTCTTGATCATGCGTAACAAAAATGGTTGTTATGCCAAGGTCTTGTTGGATGCGACGAATCGTATTTCGCATCGAATGGCGAAGTTTTTGATCCAGATTGGATAACGGTTCATCCATTAACAATACGGCAGGTTCCATCACAAGAGCTCGCGCTAATGCTACACGTTGCTGTTGACCACCCGAGAGCTCACTCGTTAAGCGGTTTACATATGGTGTCAATTCTACATAATCTAAAATTTCCATCACTTTTTCTTCGATGTGTTTAGGTGGTTTCCCAAATTTCCTATTAAGCAATCTTGCATAAATTCCTAACTTCGAGAACACATTGCTGTTGTTTAACTCTTTAATGTTCAAACTGTATGCAACATTTTCAAACACATTGAAGTGAGGGAACAACGCATAGCTTTGAAAAACCATTCCGCAATTTCGTTTATTTGCAGGGATGTCTTTCACTTTCTTGTCGCCAATTAATATTTCTCCCATCGTAGGATTTTCAAATCCGGCAATACAGCGCATCGTAGTCGTTTTCCCACAACCTGAAGGTCCCAAGAGGGCAAAAAACTCGCCTTCTTGGATGTCCAAATTAATATCCTTTAATGCTTTAACATCATTAAATTCTTTTGTTAAATTGTTTATCTTTACTGACCCCATTATCTACACACCCTTATTACTGAAATTTCTCTTTCCATTCGTTACGAACGCTATCATAATTCTCATTCACCCAATCGATATCCAGATCAAGTGCATTTTCTTTTATGTTGTCAAGTGTCAGAGGTGTTTTAGACTCAACTTCAGGATCGATTGGAATATGGTACCAGTCTGCTAGTATTTGTTGAGCCTCTTTCGATAAAAGGAAGTCGATGAATTCTTGTCCACCCTCTTCATTTGGTGCATTATCGACTATCGCAGCAGGATTTGTTAAAATTGGTGTTTTGTCAGGTACAATAAAGTCAATTGTTTCACCGTTTGCTTTCTGCTCGTATGCCATAAAGTCAAAACCGATTCCTATATGAGCTTCACCTTTTGCTACTGCTGTTGTTGGAGCTGAACCTGAGTCAGGTAAAGAGTTCGCTTGTTCAACTAGCTCCTCAAAATAAGCCCATCCCTCTTCTTCTCCTTGCTCCATCATTTGGCTCAATACCATCAATGTGGACGTTCCTGATGCTGCTGGATTTGAGAATTGGATTTTCCCTTCCCATTTTGGATCGAGTAAGTCATCCCATGTTTTCGGTGCTTCCTCCTCTGTTACTAACTCCGTGTTATAGGCAAAGCCCATTACGAAAACCTCTACTCCAACGTAATGACCATCTTGGTGTTTTACTTTAATACCATTTTCCACGACATCCCAGTCTTTTGAAGCATCTGGCTCATACACACCAATAATTCCTTTATCAATAGCTTCCTCGAAAGATAAGATACCACCACCGCCGTACCAAACATCTCCTTGAGGATTATCTTTCTCCGCCATCATTTTATTGACCAAAATGTTCGTTCCTGCATAATGCACGTCAACCTTTTGATCACTCACATCTTCAAACTTTTGAGCTAACTCCTTCGTCAGCTCTGGCGTCTCAGGCGAGTACAACGTAATACGATCTGATCCTGAATCCCCGGCACATCCCACTAAAATTGAGCCCGCTAGCATAACAGAAGCAGCCAAACCTCTCATTTTCATCATGAAACCCTCCTATCAATTATTTTATTGCTTGCACAAATAACAGAAAAAAAGAGAAAACCCGCAAATGCAAACCCGTGTAAGGGTTTACATTTGCGGGTTTTCTCTAATTTCTCTAACCACTTATTTGAATACTTCTTATTATATCAACTGTATGTTAAATAGCAATTAATAGTTTTAAATATTATGAATATTATTTACTTTTATTGAAATAGCTGTTTTTTCCCTGTGCTATTTCTTACATTTGTGAAGAGAATGTTAAAACTCACCCGCAGTCTCTTTATCTCGGAGGAAAATTAAAGCGCCAGTTCTTTTTCACGGAAGAACTAGCGCTTTTTTCACATATCTATTAAGAGACGATCTGACTGTTATTTGATGTACCTCTTTCTCTCTTTCATTCTTCTAATGATAAAATTTAAACGTGCTCACTCGCCCTTTTCTCCGCTGGCCTCACAAGACCAAAATAAGCAGACAGTGCTAGAAAGCTAGTAGAAAACATAATCACACCCATAGGAACGGCTGTATCTTCTCCAGCTATCCCTACTAGTGGAGCCGTAATCGATCCGAGGAGAAACGGCAATAAACCGAGCATAGCAGACGCACTTCCTGCAATATGCCCTTGGCTCTGCATAGCGAGTGTGAATGATGCAGTTGCGACCATGCCGATTGACATAACAAAAAAGAATAAAGGAATGACTAATGACAGCAAAGGTCCATCAAGTAGCACAGCAATGACAAGTGCCGTAGTCACTGTACCTGCCAACGACAACCCTGCCATCAAAAAACGTTTCTCAGGTACAAGGTGCGATAACCGAGCAACAAGCTGTGTCCCCATAATCAGTCCAAATCCATTCATACCAAATAACAAACTAAATTGCTGTGGTGATACTCCATAAATATTTTGATACACAAATGGAGTACCAGATACATAGGCAAAAACACCCGCAATCATGAAGCCTTGTGCTAAAGCATATCCAGCAAACTGGCGATTTTTAACCAATGATAGAAAATTTTTCAACGTTTGAGAAATTGTACTCGGTACACGATTTTCAGGTGGTAATGTTTCTTCTAATTTTAACGATACAACTAAAAATAAAAGAAATCCTACAGCACCTAACACAACAAAAATCCCATTCCAGCTTGTGAAAAGAAGGATCCCACTCCCTCCAATCGGTGCAAGAATTGGCGCCAAATTACTAACGAGCATAAGCATCCCAAAAAATTTCGTAAGCTCTCGTCCGCTATACATATCTCGAACAATGGCGCGTGAAATGACAATACCAGCAGAAGCTGCGAAACCTTGAAGAAAACGCGCTCCGATTAAAAAACTAATATTAGGTGACAAAGAAATAGCTAACGATGCAAATAAATATGCCATGAGAGCGATAAGTAACGGTTTTTTACGTCCAATCGCATCACTCATTGGACCCATAATAAGCTGCCCCGCACCTAAGCCGAGAAGACACGCCGTTAAACTCAGTTGAACGGATGACGCACTTGTTTGCAACTCGCTCGCGATAGTAGGGAATGAAGGCAAATACATATCAATCGTAAGAGGTCCCATTGCTCCAAGCGCTCCAAGTAATAAAGCCAATTTAATTCGTCTCTTTCCAGTCATTGCTTCCATCCTTCATAACGACCTTTCTTAGTGAAATAAAAAAAACGATAAGGCTGACACCATAGAGGTATCAGCCTTTAAATGATCCTACTTAATTCAAAAGAATTAAACACTCTCAACTTATACACTTCTATTGAAGTAGCATCCTCGCTACTATTTTTTCGGTATTCTTGGGCATGACTCATCTGCTTCAGCATCTGACCCATGTCGAATACGTATTTCATTTAGATAAACGAAACTTTCCACCTATCATATCAAAGTAAATCTTCGAAGTCACCCAACCAACCTCGATCAGCTCAGATTAATATGGCACTTACTATTTCAAGAAGTTAATAAAGTACAAGTAAAGGCGCATGAATGATCATGCGCCTCTTACAGTCCATACGTGCAGGAATATACAATTTACTCAGCTTCTTTTTCCATTAATTTTTTATCAAATTCCACAAGCAATGTACTCGTTTGGAATAGTTCCATCACTTTTAACTTTAAAACGAAAGGAGCATTATTTTTTTTGAGCCAATCATGGATCTGCACTTCATTCATCTTTTCATGCCTCCTTCACATATTAGGTAAAAAACACTGGTCGTAACGCCACTTTTTAGATGAACATCATTTGTGTCACGCCGACCAGTGTTCTTCTTAAATATAGTTTATGGGATTGGTTTCATGTCAATAAGTAAATAAAATTGATTTTGGTATAAAAATTATTTGATAGAGCATACAACCACCCTAAGGATGCTAAGAGTGATCAATTACAAATTTCAGGTGGATTACTACGGCCACATTTATTCCCTTTGAAATTGTTAGGATCTATGATATTTTGATCTTCGATATCGAAAAAAGGAAACATCCCATTACCGAACGCACGATTAAAGAAAACATCATTGTCGTTAGAAAATTCATTTAATAAAATACCGTCGTCACCATTACCATTAGCTCTATTCCCTTTAATAAGGTTTCTATCTGAACCGGCTAAGATAATACCATTATCAACATTACCTTTAACGTTATTCCCTTTCATCATGTTGCTATCTGAATTATTGGCTAAAAAAATACCATTACCCTCATTCTTATTAATGGTATTTCCTTTCATCAGGTTACTAGTCGAAGTGGATAATACAATACCATTACTACCATTCTCCTTAACGTTATTCCCTTTCATCATGTTGCTATCTGAATTGTCTATGGTAATACCCTCAACAGTATTCTCATTAACGGAATTCCCTTTTATCATATTGCCATCTGATTCGGTTAAATCAATACCGTCAGTACTATTATCCTTAACGATATTCCCTTTCATCAGATTGCTAGACGATTGGAATAATTCTATACCAACATCAAAATTTTGAATGATGAAATTCTGCACTAACACGCCAGACCTGTCAGAAAGATCCATACCTGTACCTGCTCCTCCATCTAATACAGGTATCACTTTTCCTATCCCAATCTTGATATTATCTTTATTAATGGTGACTGCGTCATAAGGACCACCACTGGCTTTTACTAATATGATATCTCCTGCATTGGCATTATCGACTGCCAGTTGAATCGTTAGAAAATCATCAGGAACGACGATTGTTTTTTCGTTAAAGAAAAGGATTCCTGCCACGATGACGACACCTACGAAAAGTACCCCAACAAACGTATTTTCACTTCACTTATACTTTATGATGAAGACCTCGTTATATGTTGTTGATAGAAAAAAGGCTACCAAGTTCAACAAGAACGGTATTCGGTGTGTGAAATAAAAAAATACCCCTCCGCCAAATGATATGACCCCCCTATAGTAGACAGAAAAAAGAAACCATCTTAATCAACTGACCTAGCGATATGAGACACCTATAAAACACCCCTTTAGGGTGCTAGCGCTCCAAACTCTTTTGGAGTAAGGTAGCCTAATTTTTCTTGGATTCTTTCTTTATTGTAATATTCCATATACTCATCAATTTTTGATACGACCTGATCAAAGCAATCGACTTCGCTTCCATATAAAAAAAACACCCCGAAGGATGATAAGAGTGATCAATCACAAATATCGGTTGGGACACTAGTGCCACATTTATTTCCTTTGAAATTGTTGTTGTTGCTAAGAAGTTGATCTACGATATCGAACGTATTATCGAACGCACGATTGAAGAAAACATCATTGTCGCTAGAAAATTCATTTAATAAAATACCGTCGTCACCATTACCATTAGCTCTATTCCCTTTAATGAAGTTTTTATCTGAACCGTCTAAGAAAATACCATTATCAACATTATTATTAACGGTATTCCCTTTAATGAGGTTGCTAGTTGAATTGCGAAATTCTATACCCTGACCACTATTACCATTAATGTTATTCCCTTTCATCATGTTGCTAGTTGAATTTGATAATAAAATACCATCACTCACATTCTCATTAACCTTATTTCCTTTAAACATATTGTTATCTGAGCTGGATAAGAAAATACCAAGAGTACCATTCTCATTAACCTTATTCCCTATGACCGTGTTGTTAGCTGAAATGTTTAGGTGAATACCCCGTCTACCATTCTCATTAACCTTATTCCCTATAATCATGTTGCTATCTGAAATGTCTAAAGTAATACCTCGTTGACCATTCTGATTAACGTTATTCCCTTTGATTATATTGCTATCTGAATCGTCGTCTAAGAAAATACCTCGTTGAACATTCTCATTAACGTTATTTCCTTTGATCATGTTGCTATCTGCACCGTTTAAGAGGAGAATACCCCGGGTACCATTCTGATTAACGTTATTCCCTTTGATCATGTTGCTATCTGAACCGTCTAAGGTAATACCCCGGGCATTATTCTCATTAACGTTATTCCCTTTGATCATGTTGCCATCTGAACTGTCTACGAGAATACCATTATTAGTAAAGTTTTTAACAATAAAATTATTTACCAACACGCCAGGATTATTAATAGTTATACCATCAGGACCTAACGCAGCTGTCCCATCTAGTACAGGCTTCTCTTTCCCTATCCCAATCAGTTTGATATTTTCTTTATCAATGACGACGTTTTCCTCATAAGGAGTCCCATCTTCTTTTGCTTTTACTAAGATAATATCTCCTGGATCGGCTGCTATGACTGCGGATGAAATCGTAGGAAATTCATCCGTCGACACCATGAGTATTTTTTCGTTAAAGAAAAGGATCCCTACCACGATGACGACACCTACGAAAAGTACCCCAACAAACGTGAGAAGGATAGCCGTCACTAAACCCTTGTTTTTTGACGTTTTCAATCCTTCTTCAGTGACACTTTTCATCTTTCAAGCATTTGAACACAAACTTAGCAATAAGAAATAGGGTAATGACTGCAAATATAATCCCTATAATAAGGACGATAATCGCGGGGATGACAACCACAGCAAACCATATTTCTCCGAAACCTAATACGATCAATGCTGTAGCGATAATAATAGCGTTCGATAAGGCAGCCCAACAAAGAGCCGTGCCCACTCCTTCACATGCACAACAAGATTTTACTTCACTCACGGTTTTCCACCTCTTTTTGGTTATTTTTACTGATCATCTAACTCACCTTATACCTTATGACTGACGACACCTAGTTATGTTTTTTAATAGGATCCACTAACAGGAATGCTCTTCAAAATAAAAAGCACCCCAAAGGATGCTCCGCTTGATCAATTACAAATACCGAATTGGTTACTATTATCACATTTATTCCCTTTGAAATTGTTGACACCGAAATTGCTAATATCGTCACCCATATTACCGAACGCACGATTAAAGAGCACATCATTGTCGTTAGAATTTGCAGATAAGGTTATACCATCAAGATCATTATCATTAGCTGTATTCCCTTTAATTGTGTTGTTACCTGAATCGTCTTGCAATACAATACCATTACTATTCCCATTAACAGTATTCCCTTGAACCAAATTTGTATCCGAATTGTCTAATTCAATACCAATAGAATTATCACTACAAGTATTCCCTATAATCATGTTGCTATTTGAATCGCCTACAAAAATTCCGTCAATACTACCATTACAAATATTCCCTTTAACCATATTGCCATCTGAATTAGATACGCTAATACCAGTAATAGTAAAATTTTGGATAATAAAATTCTTCACCCGCACGCCAGAAGTATTCATAATAGTTATACCATTAGGATCCACATTATTACCATCTAGTACGGGTTTCTTTTTCCCTATCCCAATCAGTTTGATGTCCTCTGTATTAATGGTGACGCCCTCATAAGGACCACCACTGGCTTTTACTACTATGATATCTCCTGGATTGGCGCCATTTACTGCCTCTTGAATCGTATCAGCATCATCAGGTACAACTATTGTTTTTTCGTTAAAAAAAAGAAACACTAATACAGTGACGATACCTAAGAAAAGTACCCCAACAAAAGTAAGAAGTATAGCCGTCACTAAACCCTTGTTTTTTGATGTTTTCAATCCTCCACCTCCCTACACTCGAGAAGAACTGTCATATAAGGCTTCTAAACTGTAACTGTGTTTTCAGTGATACTTTGTATCTTTTAAGAGCCACTCTTGTTAAATATTTTTGCGTCATTTTTGTATTCACACTTATACTTTATGGGAGAACACATACTTATGTTCCGAAAAAAGAACCTACTAACAAAACGAGGAAAACACATATACATTAAGATACTTTCTGAAAGAAATCAGCTTTATTACTATTGGCTAAGAAGATAAAGAGAAAGAGAGCCTTATAGCTCTCTCGTCATTACATCAATCCATACAGATAGTAGCGGGAAACGATGTTCCACACTTATTTCCTTCAAAGACATTATTAGTACCATCATCTTGGATATCTAAGTCTGCATTACGTAATATCCGATTAAACAAGAACTGATTATCATCAGAATCGACGTCTAAAAGAATACCTTGTTTGCCATTTTTATCAATCTTATTTCTTTGAATCTTGTTACCATCGGAGTTGTTGAAGAAAATGCCCTCCTCTTCATTGCCAACAATCTTATTTCCTTTAATCGTGTTATCATGGGCAAAATCACCCACTCGAATACCATCTCGCTTATTTCCCGTAATGACATTTCTTGAAATGACGGAATCGGAACAAAATTACTAAAATCTGCGTTGTACTATCTTTTTTCTTTTAGTGAAAATAATGAGATTACGCTATGTGTTGGACTGGATAATGAAAAAGCAATCCACCTTTATAAAGCAGCAGTATTCAAAGTTGAGCATGAATTAGTTAACTATGAATGCATGTAAAATTGGACTTGGATCGATTACACTTATCTCTTTGACTACAAGCTAAAAACCACATGATCCATGTGGTTTTTTACGTTGATTTTCTTTTAATCAGCTCTAATTCTATTGTGTTATTGAAAGGAACATCTTGATTCTGAATCATACTATACAATAGGTTTGCTGCTGTCTCTCCAGCTTCTATCATCGGATTAATGGATGTAAGTTCTACGATCTTAGAAATAGGTTGGTTGCCAAAACCGATGATCGCTAATTCTTCCGGTATCTTTATCCCCTGTTTTTTTGCTTCATAGATTATTCCGGTAGCTACGTGATCACTTCCCACAACCATTGCAGTCGGGCGAGATGGTTGCCCAATAATTTCTTTTGCCACCTCAACTCCATCTTCAATCGTATATCGTTCCTCAAAATACCAGTCATCTCTCCAATTTAAATGATATTCCTTTTGAAGGTTAAAAAAGGATTTTTTTCTCGTTGTCCCCACACCACTTTGGGGACTACCTATACACAAACCAATTTCTTGATGTCCTTGATCTCTCAAGTGATCAACTGCCATCTTGATGCTAGATTCATGATTAGCATACACCTTGGCAATCTTATTACTTTTAGAGTATTCACAGGAAACAATTTTCCCAAAATAGGAAAGTTCATCAATCACACTGGTGGGACTCACACTTGACCCTAAAATAAGACCATCAATCATCTTGTACTTCAACATGTTAAAGAACTCTAACTCTTTTTTCGGATCGTTATTAGACTGGTGTACGAGCAAACTATAATTATGCTTATCGAACTCTTTCCCGATCCTTTCGATTAGATCACTAAAATAAGGATGATTAATTTTGTGTACGATAATACCAATTACATTTGTCTTTCCTCTGGATAGGTTTATCGCATTCAAGTTAGGGACATAATTTAGTTCTTTTATTGCCTTTAATACAGCCTCTCGTTTTTCAGCATTGACATAGGAATGATGATTAAGAACTCTAGATACAGTTGTTCGAGAGACTTTCGCTCTTTTCGCTATCTGTGTAATATTACTCATCCGTACGATCCCTCACTATTCCTCAACATAAGAGAATGTGGCATTCTAGCTTATGCAAGAGTTGATCAAAAAACCTACAAGTAATCCAAGACACAGTACCACGATAATCGTTCTAAGACCATCAGGCGCCCATTCAATACAATAGCAAGAAGAAAAGCGATCGCTTAAGCTCGTAATAAAAAGGAATTTGAGCACTTTATCTAAAGCTGAAGTACATAATGTCATGTGGTTTTTTACGTTGATTTTCTTTTAATTAGTTCTAATTCTATTGTGTTAATGAAAGGCACAGTTTGATTCTGAATGATACTATGCAATAGATTTGCTGCTGTCTCACCAATTTCTATAATCGGTTGATTGATTGATGTAAGCTCTACTACCTCAGAAATAGGTTGGTTATCAAAACCGATGATTGCTAATTCTTCTGGTATCTTTACCCCCTGTTTTTTTGCTTCATAGATCATTCCAGTAGCTACGTGATCATTCCCCACAACCATTGCAGTCGGGCGAGATGGTTGCCCAAAAATTGTTTTTGCCACCTCAGCCCCATCCTCAATCGTATATCGTTTATCGAAATACCAATCGTCTCTCCAACTTAAACGATATTCCTTTTGAAGGTTGAAAAAAGATTTCTTTCTCGTTATCCCTACACCACTTTTGGGGTTTCCTATACATAAACCAATTTCTTGATGCCCTTGATCTTTCAAATGATCAACTGCCATCTTAATACCAGATTCATGATTAACAAACACCTTGGCAACTTTACTGCTATCAGAGTATTCGCAGGAAACAATTTTCCCGAAATGCGAAAGTTCGTCAATCACACCGGTGGGACTCACACTGGATCCTAAAATAAGACCATCAATCATCTTGTACTTCAACTTGTTAAAAAACTCTAATTCTGTTTTAGGATCGTTATTAGACTGATGGACGAGTAAACTATAATTATGCTTATTGCACGCTTTCCCAATTCCTTCTATTAGATTACTAAAAAAAGGATGACCAATTTTGGGTACAATTACTCCAAATACATTTGTTCTTCCCCTGGATAAGTTTATAGCATTTAAGTTAGGGACATAATTTAGTTCTTCTATTACCTTTAATACAGCCTCTCGTTTTTCAGTATTGACATAGGGGTGATTATTGAGAACTCTAGATACCGTCGTTCGAGAGACTTTCGCTCTTTTTGCTATCGCTGTAATGTTACTCATTCACACTACCCCTCACTATTAAAGCACGTGGCATTCCTACCTTATGCAAAAGCTGATCAAAAACACCTACGAGTAATCCAAGACACAGTACCACGATAATGGTTCCAAGTCCAACAGGTCCTTTCAACACAATGGCAAGAACAAAAGCGATCGCTTCTGTGATCGTTTTAGTAATATTGATTCCCCACCCTGTACGGTCAGTAATCGCTAGCATAAGTTCATCATTAGGAACAGATGGAAAGGAAGCTCGTAAATAAATCGTGATTCCAAAAGCCAATATACTTAACCCTCCAAAAAATAAACACCACTTGATCCACAAACTATCCACTTGCACGAAGCTAAGAAGCTTTAAATTCAAAAGGTCAACAAACACGCCAATAATAAGAATAGGAATAAAACCGGCTACATTTGGGGCACTCCTTTTAATTGTACTATTCACAAAAATTAATACTCCACCAACAATAAAGACCCACGATCCAATTGTTAATCCAATTTTTTCTGATAACGCAACATTTAATGCATCCCATGGAGCGATTCCCACATTCGATTTGATCGTGAGAACAACCCCTAAGGATAAGACAAAGAGCCCCGCTAAATACATGAGACATCGAAAAAAGAAGTTGTTCATTTTTACTACCTTCCCGTGAGACCGCTACTGACCATCTCATTCTCTTGTATATACTTGTTAAAAGCGTACGCCACACCACATTCATTATTTGATAACGTCTTAAAGGTGGCTATCTTAATGAGCTCTTCTTCTGCATTTCCCATAGCTATTCCCATTCCCGCTACATGGAACATGGGCATATCATTTAGATTATCTCCGATCACTACCGTATTCTTCACCGTCGTTCCATAATAGTCGCAAAGTTTGTGTAAGCCTATCCCCTTATCTACACCTACACTCATAATTTCTAGATTAAATTCTCCTGAACTAGAGACGACACAGCCACCAAGTTGATTAAAATATTCCTTTGCGCGTTTAAGTTTACTTGTGTCTGGAGAAACGACCATTAATTTAACAATTGAATCATAATCTGTAGGATGAATCGTACCTCTCACTTCTTGTAAACCATTTTGTTCGATTGTAACTTTAATGGATTCCCAAAAGTGATCTTTGTTAAAACTAGGATCTTGTTTTACTACTTCGTGCAGTTCTTCTTCCAGATGATGTATTCCTCGATCTGATACAACAATTTTATCCGATAAATATGGTTGATAATACGTATTCTCCTCGTTCAGCCACTGGATAATCGGTTGAGTGATATGTGGATCCATGAATTGTTCATCTATTTTTTTATTATCTACATAGATTTGAGCCCCGTTTGATGCAATGATCGGGCAATTCAACCCATATTTCTCTATAATATTCTGAGCATCAAACAGCGCCCTACCTGTTGCAATAGAAATAATACTACCTTGCTGTTGTGCTTCTCTTATAGCTCTTACATTCTCTTCATGAATCGTTAAGTCCTCTGATAAAAGCGTACCATCTAAATCAATTGCGACCACTTTCATGTTGTTTACCTCATTTCGTGGATTTTAAAGTGCATCGCCATTATAAAATATGGTACGCGTTTCATGTCAAACAGTCTTTGTTTTTCATTAAGATTCATCATCGCATTTGTTAACTACAAAGCAGGTGGACCCTTCAAACAAACGTTTGATTAGTGTCACCGGTATCGTGTTTTTATAGGCTGGATTCATGCTGAAAAGACATTAAAAGAGGGACTTGGAAATAAACGAGTGGGTAAATCAATTTCGATTATCATCGTTAATGTCGTGGTATGGTTTTTTCTATTTTGTGATATTCATCGATTTTTAACACATCATGACCACATCCTACATAATTGAACTGTGATCACCTTTCATCTGTGTAGCTGACCTTTAAAGTTTCTCCATGGAAAGTGTATTTATGTATGGCGATGAACGTATCATGTTCAGCGCGATTAAAATGAAGGAAACCTTCTTATGTATAAAAAATCCCGACAAAGCCACCCTAATACGTAAACTATACATCACTAGGAGGTATTTTGATGGGATTCATTTTTTATTTAATCGTTGGTGGACTGATTGGTTGGCTAGCAGGAGTGATTTTAGGCAAAGACATTCCAGCTGGGATTTTAGGAAATATTGTAGCTGGTATCATCGGCGCTTGGTTGGGCGGAGTGCTGCTTAGTGACTTCGGTCCAATCATTGCAGGAATCGCAATCATTCCTGCACTTATCGGCGCCATCATCCTAGTCTTCATTGCCAGCTTCATCTTAAAAGCACTGCGGTAAGTATGTAAAGAAATCAAGCCATTCCCTTACAAATAGGTAATGGCTTTTTCTACTTTCTTTATAATACTGTTTTCTGATAAGCTCTTTGGTAGAGTGTCTCACTATTAAGCCAAAGGAGTTATAAAAATAATGAAAAAAACAGTGAATGTAGTTGGCGCCATTATTCAAAATGAAAACAAGGACATTTTATGTGCGCTTCGTTCTCCAGAAATGTCATTACCTAACTATTGGGAGTTTCCTGGCGGGAAAATTGAACAAGATGAAGCACCTGAAGAAGCTTTAAAAAGAGAGATTCAAGAAGAACTTGGATGTGAAATTGAAGTTTTCAACAAAGTAGAGAATACTACATACGAATACGATAAAATCATTGTTCAACTGCACACCTACAAATCTAAGATTGCAATCGGCACACCAAAAGCCAAAGAGCACGCTGAATTAAAATGGGTGCCCACCTCCTTACTACACGAGTTAGAATGGGCACCCGCTGATATTCCTGCGGTCGATAAACTATTATCGGATGAAATCAATAAATAAGTCTTCTGGAATTGGCTGGTGAAGCTCCCATATAATGTTCATCGGCTTATCTCCATGACTTTTCCGGTAATCAATTTCACCTAAATACGTAAATGGTAGAGTCATACCATGCATCTCGGTAAATTTTCTAACAAATAAATGTATATGGATCTCACATTTTTTGTGATTAATATAGTCTTGACCCACCGAAGAAGTATGAGATGTCTGGTTCTGACTTTGCCAATGAAAGTTCTTAGGATCAACGAAATAGTCTTTATAAAGAAGATGTTCATCGACTTTTTCTGATTTGTTCAGGGTAATAAACAACAAGTAATGATTGTCTACTTTGCTAACACCCTCACGCCATGTTCCTTCTTTTGCGCTTGCTTCAAATAAAAATATTAAATCATTTCGAGTATAATTTTGATAGATTTCTAACTTCTTTTCTTCTTCTAATACGTGATTCAATTTATAAGACCTTCTAAATTCAGTCAAACCGTACTCTAGTCGATCTGCATAATACTGTGAAACATCCTTTTCTTCATATAAAGCTATAATTTTGGAATCCACATTAAACATCTCATCCTCAACAGAACCAAATCTTAATGTCTGTTTTTTATACGGTTTAGAAAGTCGGTCCATGGCACGGACAATAATCGTTCTATGTCCCTCACTAGATAGATTAATGGAGAATTTCTTCTCTAAATAATGAATTACATCATCGACTGTAACTGTATGTTTTGTTCGAGCAAAATCTAGTATCGCAAATTCATATGGCCACTTCAAAGGTAGTTGCTGTTCTAGTCTTTCAAATACTTCACTTTTTAACGTATCCTTTATATAAGCTTCCTCTTGTTCGTTTAAATCTTTCATCGCTTTTTTCGTTTTCAGCCATGATTTGTACTTATAGATGAAATAGGTCAAGCTAGGTGATTGGTCAGAATATAAAAAGTCCATAATTTCTGGTGATCGCCCAATCTCTTTTTTAAATTGATGATATAGGTTTTTAAGCATTTCACTAGAATTCATACGAATAGCGTCAATTCGATCAAGAACTTCTCTTTGAGTGACTGGATCTAAATCAATATATGAACCTGCTGGAGCATCGGCAAAACCGTGAAGAACTGAAATTCTTAGTGAATCTTTATCGAAACCTTTAGCATTTGTTTGTCCAGATAAGGCAAGCGGAACAACAAATGACTTTTGGTAATTTCCAATGAAATCTAATACAGTCACAAATTCTTTTCCTGTAATCCTCCTTAAACCACGACCTAATTGTTGAATAAATATTGTGGAAGATTCCGTTGGACGCAAGAACAATAATAAATTCACTTTAGGAATGTCTACACCTTCGTTAAAAATATTGATCGTAAAGATGATTTGCAGTGGATCATTAGGATCTTCTAAACGAGCAATAATTTTCGAACGATACTCTACAGAATCTGCACCTGTTAAATAGGTAGTGTTATACCCTCTAAGATTAAATTCTTCGCTCATAAATTGTGCATGTTCAATTGATACACAAAAACCTAGACAATGCAGTGTGTCGCCATCATAACCATATGTTTTTACCTTTTCGATAATGTACTCAACCCTCTGGTGTGTTGACAGAGCTTTCGTTAACTGTTTCTCATCATACGTGCCATTGCGCACAGTAATTACTGTGTAGTCAGTCGTTGTATCTGAAACACCAAAATAGTGAAAGGGTACAAGAAGCTGAGCTTGAAGCGCATCTCTCAATCTGATTTCATATACCACATTGTTATCACACAAGGCTAATACATCTTTACCATCCATCCGTTCTGGTGTGGCGGTTAATCCTAGCAAGAATGATTGGTTAAAATAGTTTAATACCTTCAGATAGGTCGCGGCTTCAGCATGATGAAATTCATCGATAATAATGTAATCGAAAGCATCCCGCTCAAAACGTTCTAGAACATGATCTTTATGTAATGATTGGATTGTACTAAATAAAAATGGACGATCAAACTCTTTTGATGTACCAGCTAATTTCCCAAACAAACTTTCATCTTTGAAAAGAGTATTAAACGTTTTAATCGCACCATCCAATAATTCTTCACGATGTGCAATAAACAATAAACGTTTAGGTTTAAAAGCATAAACATCAAAAGCAGATAAGAATGTTTTACCCGTTCCTGTCGCCGCGATAATAACTCCTTTTGTATTGCCATTCTTACGCGTCAAAGCAAGGTTTTTAAGTGCTTCTTTCTGCATTTCGTTTGGTGTAATTTCAATTGAAGTGGCATATGGTGCCTTCTCTTCTTGAACAAACATTTGATTTTTCTTATTTAAAGATGACGTAAATTGTTCGTATTCAACTAAGAATTCTTCCGTAGGGATGATAGCTTTATCATCGTGCCACATATTTTTAAAAAATGCTTGTGTTTGTTTATATGCGGGTAAATGTTCTGAATCTGGAATTTTCACATTCAGTTCATGACCATTTATTAAGGCAGAATGTGATAAATTGGACGATCCTATGATCACTGAATTCAATTCAGTATGACGTTTAAACAAATAAGCTTTGGTATGGAATGATTCATTTTTTACAGGAAGTACCTTTACCTCTACATTTTTAAATTGAAGAAGATGGCGGAGAGCTTTTGCCTCCGTAATCCCAAGATAAGTCGTTGTTAAAATTCGAATAGGAATCTGACGTTTTTCTAGTTCGATCAATGCTTGTGTTAACAACTGAACACCTGACATCCGAACAAAACTTACCATAAAATCAATCTGATCAGCCGTAAGCATCTCATGTTTTAAAGTCTTAAAGAAATTCTTTATCGACTGACGATCATTATGTAAAACGTCCACGCGAGACAAGTATAAGTCTTCTTTTAGAGGGATGGCTGGTAAATTATATGAATAGGTAATCATCGATAAGGGCATTGATAAATCTTTTTTATCATTGCCAAGTAATTTATGAATTTGACCTGTTAGCTTAAAGATTTCTTCATATTTATCTTAGGATGCCAACGATTTGAATTTTTGTCCAATCGATCGTGAAGCATGCATAGTTAATACTTCAGTGTATTCGTGAGGAGATAAAGATTGTACTTGCTGACCTTCTGGGTATTGCTTATGTAATTGTTGCAACTCTTCCATAATTCCTGTCTTAGTCATTTGGCACTCCTACTCTAATCATTTTGGTGAAATGTTAGCATATACAAAGGATATAACACAAATCATCTCTAGCCGAAAAACTGTCGTTTTACGGACAATTATTTCGGTTTTGATTTAAACACACCATCCCCCTATATGAATACATTATTAAATCCAATATTTTTTTAAGGGGGGTGTAAAATTGAGTAATTCTCATTGCTCAAAAGTTAATTGGTTTAAAATTGGCATTCTCTTTTTTCTAGGTGGATTTTTACTCCTTGGGTTATTCTTCGTCCTATTTTTTGGTGAAAAAGTAAATCAACAGCCTAATGAGGATTGGAATTTTATTCCTGTTAACTTTACAGAAGTGGATCAATCACATACTGTGTATGAAAACAAAGGAGGATCTCAACCTGTTCTTGCTTCGTTTTTCTTCGCGACAAACCCGAACAATGCGGATTTAACTTCTGACGCTTGTACCGCTGAAGTTACAATGGAAACGAAAAGCGGAAACCTTTCGAAAACAATCACATTCGATCCTGGTCCTGACATGCTTGGTAATGGTAAGCATCTACCTGCAATATTAGTTGGTAAAAAAGTGAATAAAGTGACCGTAAAAGCTACCGAGATAGAAGATGGTGAATTTAAAGTATGTAGAATGATTTTTAATGGAGTTAATGGAAGTGACCTTGATTGATTGGACTGTTGGATCGAACAATTCTTATAGAAATAACAAAGACCGCCTTGTACAATAGCTTACTTGGTGGTCTTAGCTTTGGGCTGGTTATACCGTTTTTAACTACAATAGCTGATATTTTTCACATCAGCCCCCTATATGAATACATTATTAAATCCAATAATTCTTTTTTGGGGGTGTAAAATTGAGTAATTCTCATTGCTCAAAAATTAATTGGTTAAAAATTGGAATTCTCTTTTTTCTAGGTGGATTTTTACTCCTTGGGTTATTCTTCGTCATATTCTTTGGTGTAAAAGTCAATCAACAGCCTAATGAAAATTGGTTAAATATTCCAGTAAACTTAACGGAAGTGGACCAATCACATACTGTGTATGAAAACAAAGGTGGATCTCAACCTGTTCTTGCTTCGTTTTTCTTCGAGACAAACAATTTCGATGAGAATTTAACTTCGGACGCTTGTACCGCTGAAGTGACAATGGAAACGAAAAACGGAAACCTTTCGAAAACGATCACATTCGATCCTGATCCTTTTCCTGGTAATGGTAACCACCTACCTGCAATATTAGTTGGTAAAAAAGTGAATAAAGTGACCGTAAAAGCTACCGAAATAGAAGATGGTGAAGTATGTAGAATGGTTTTTGAGGGCGCTAATGGAAGTGACCTTGATTGATTGGACTGTTGGATCAAGAACCGTTCTTATAGAAATAACAAAGACCGCCTTGTACAATCGTTTACTGAAGTGACCCCAAAAAGTTAGACAGGTTATATCATTAGGCAACTTGTTGGGTAT